>NZ_SZVX01000016.1:0-116001 GCF_007210685.1 Dickeya sp. ws52 | reverse complement strand
TCAGAAGTGAAACGCCGTAGCGCCGATGGTAGTGTGGGGTCTCCCCATGCGAGAGTAGGGAACTGCCAGGCATCAAACAGAGCGAAGGGCTCGGTCGGAAGACCGGGCCTTTTGTTTTTTTTGCGGTGGCAGGGTGGGTGACGGTGCTCTGCGGCCCTGCGTGTGGATATCGTTACGGCGGCGGGCGCGGCCCATGTCTTCTCCTGCCGGGCGGTATGTCGGGACACTTCCTGCATTCACCGCTTCTCATCCACATTTTCTACATTCTTCCCTCAGCTTCTCAGCTTCTCAGCCTCCGGTCCTGCGGCGTAGCCAGTCGCGGATAAAAGCGGGGCCCGTTTTTCCTTTATTTATTACCCCTTGTCGCTATGCTTGGTTATAAGTTTAGTTAAATCAAATGGTTATTTTTATGGTGTCATTCTTATGCTAAAGATGGATATACAAATCTAGTTTCTTATGAAAGATTTTCAACCAGAGGGTTATGTACTCGACATTACTGCAGAAAGTCGCTATCTTCAGCAGCCTAGAAGGCTAAACGTATAAACGTATAAATGTATGCAGTGAGGTGTAAGGTTATGCCAATCCGGGTTCCTGATGAGTTACCAGCTGTCAGTTTCTTGCGCAATGAAAACGTCTTTGTAATGACGTCTTCCCGAGCGAAAACACAGGAAATTCGTCCGTTGAAGGTGCTGGTGCTTAACCTGATGCCAAAGAAAATCGAAACGGAAAACCAGTTCTTGCGGTTGCTGTCGAATTCCCCCCTACAGATAGATATTCAACTATTGCGGATTGATAGCAGAGAGTCGAAAAACACGCCGACTGAGCATCTCAACAACTTCTATTGTGACTTTGAAGATATCGAGCATGAGAATTTTGACGGGCTGATCGTCACTGGTGCTCCATTGGGATTGGTCGATTTTTGCGATGTGGTGTACTGGCCGCAGATTGAACGAGTCGTCAACTGGGCTAAAGAGCACGTCACTTCCACTCTGTTTGTGTGTTGGGCGGTCCAGGCAGCGTTAAATGTGTTGTACGGTATTCCCAAGCTGACTCGTGACGTGAAGTTGTCCGGTGTGTATTCACACCATACGCTGCAACTCCATGCTTTGCTTACGCGTGGTTTTGATGAAACGTTTCTGGCTCCACATTCGCGCTATGCGGATTTCCCTTCCGATGTCATCCGGCAATACACCGATCTGGATATTCTGGTGGAATCTGAGGCGGCGGGTG
Organism: Dickeya sp. ws52; assembly: GCF_007210685.1. Classification (NCBI taxonomy): domain Bacteria; kingdom Pseudomonadati; phylum Pseudomonadota; class Gammaproteobacteria; order Enterobacterales; family Pectobacteriaceae; genus Dickeya; species Dickeya sp. ws52. Next base: position 114,771 of record NZ_SZVX01000016.1, on the reverse strand, counting down.
CTTATTTGTTTGCCAGCAAGGATAAGCGCCTGGCATTCGTGACCGGGCACCCCGAGTATGATGTGCTGACGTTGTCTGGCGAGTACCTTCGTGATTGCGATGCCGGCCTTAATCCGGTGATCCCGGTAAATTACTTCCCGGATGATGACCCCCAGAAAACGCCGAGAGCGACCTGGCGTAGTCACGGGCATTTGCTGTTTGCCAACTGGCTGAATTATTACGTTTACCAGATCACGCCATTCGATTTGCGTCATATGAATCCGACGTTGGATTGATTTCCGCTCCATTCTCCCTCGCCAAGGCGCCTCACGGCGCCTTTTCTTTTCCCTGTTGCTATTGCGGCGATATCTCCCATTCTGCCCTTTTCTAATGCATGGAATGCATTTCTCTATTTCTAATAACTTTAACTTAAAACTAATCATATAGTTGTTTTTAATTTAAATTAAAAATGGAAATTGTTTTTGATTTTTAATTTTGTTGGATTAGGCTTAGTGCTGTTGGCTGAAAAATGTTCGGATTAAGTTCGCAGATTGAGCAGCTGATGAGACGAAGGTAGCGGGGCAAAAAAGGAACGACGACATGACACAACAGACGATAAGCAGGGAACTGGTATTCACCCATGCATTGGGTGATGCAGAACAGCAGATTCTGACGGCGGATGCGGTGAATTTTCTTACGGTGCTGGTTAGCCGCTTTACATCGCAACGCAATCACTTGCTGGCGGAGCGCCGGGAGGTTCAAGGCCGGATCGATAGCGGTGAGTTACCGGGTTTTATTTCGGAAATGAATTCCATAAAAAATTCTGACTGGAAAATTCGAGGTATTCCATCTGACTTGCTGGATCGCCGGGTAGAGATTACCGGCCCGGTGGAACGCAAAATGGTGATTAATGCCTTGAATGCCAATGTCAAAGTCTTTATGGCGGACTTTGAAGACTCGCTGGCGCCCAGTTGGTCAAAGGTGATTGATGGGCAAATCAACTTGCGGGATGCCGTGCGCGGCACCATTACCTATACCAGTGAGGCGGGAAAGATTTATCAGCTCAAACCCAACCCGGCGGTGTTGATTTGCCGGGTGCGCGGCTTGCACCTGCCGGAAAAACACGTGCTGTGGAATGATGAGCCTATCTCCGGCAGCCTGTTTGATTTCGCACTCTATTTTTTTCACAACTACCGCCAATTGCTGGCAAAAGGCAGCGGCCCGTATTTCTATTTGCCGAAAACCCAATCCTGGCAGGAGGCCGCCTGGTGGGGTGACGTGTTCAGTTATACCGAAGACCATTTTGGCCTGACGCGCGGCACCATCAAAGCCACCGTGCTGATTGAAACCCTGCCGGCCGTGTTCCAGATGGACGAAATTCTCTATCACCTGCGCGATCACATCGTCGGGCTGAATTGTGGGCGCTGGGATTACATCTTCAGTTATATCAAGACATTGAAAAATCATCCGGATCGGGTATTGCCAGACCGGCAGTCGGTAACCATGGACAAGCCGTTCCTGAGCGCTTATTCGCGTTTGCTGATCAAAACCTGTCACCGACGCGGCGCGTTTGCGATGGGCGGAATGGCCGCCTTCATTCCCAGCAAAGAGGTGGAACGCAACGCCTGGGTGCAGGAGAAAGTCAGACAGGACAAGGAACTGGAGGCCCGCAATGGTCATGACGGCACTTGGATCGCCCATCCCGGCCTGGCTGATACGGTGATGCCGGTGTTCGATCGCCTGCTGGGCGAGCGTTCCAACCAACTGGATGTGTTGCGCGAAGACGATGCGCCGGTGACCGCCGACGAACTGCTGGCACCTTGTCCGGGAGAACGTACCGAAGCCGGTATGCGCGCCAATATCCGCGTGGCGGTGCAATACATCGAAGCCTGGATTTCCGGCAATGGCTGCGTACCGATTTACGGGTTGATGGAAGACGCCGCCACCGCCGAAATCTCCCGCACCTCCATCTGGCAGTGGATGCATCATGGCAAAACCCTCAGCGATGGCCGCGTGGTGACCAAAGCGCTGTTCCGCCAAATGCTGACCGAAGAGATGCAGGTTATCCGCGGTGAACTGGGCGATACCCGCTTCGATGGCGGCCGTTTTGAGGAGGCAGCCCGATTGATGGAGCGCATCACCACGCAGGACGCGTTAATCGATTTTCTCACCTTACCCGGTTACGACTTACTTGATTAATCCTGTTTAAAAAAGGAATCGCTATGAGCACCTCTCGTACCCAACAAATCGAGCAACTGGAACAAGAGTGGACAACCCCGCGCTGGGAAGGCATCACCCGCCCGTATCACGCTGAGGACGTAGTCAATCTGCGCGGGTCGGTGAACCCTGCCTGCACACTGGCACAACTGGGGGCGGAAAAGCTGTGGAAGCTGTTGAATGGTAAGTCGCGCAAAGGTTACGTCAACTGCCTTGGCGCACTCACCGGCGGGCAGGCGTTGCAGCAGGCGAAAGCCGGGCTGGAGGCGGTGTATTTGTCCGGCTGGCAGGTGGCGGCGGACGCCAACCTGGCCGCCAGCATGTACCCAGACCAGTCGCTCTATCCGTCTAACTCGGTGCCGGCGGTGGTGCAGCGTATCAACAATACTTTCCGACGAGCGGATCAAATCCAGTGGGCTAACGGCATCGGGCAGGATGACCCGCGTTATACCGACTACTTTTTGCCGATTGTGGCGGATGCCGAAGCCGGTTTTGGCGGGGTGTTGAATGCGTTCGAGTTGATGAAATCGATGATTGAGGCAGGTGCCGCCGCCGTCCATTTTGAAGATCAACTGGCGTCGGTGAAGAAGTGCGGGCACATGGGCGGCAAAGTGCTGGTGCCGACGCAGGAAGCGGTGCAGAAACTGGTGGCGGCCCGGCTGGCGGCGGACGTGCTGGGCGTGCCGACGTTGTTGGTGGCGCGTACCGACGCCGACGCCGCCGATTTACTGACCTCGGATTGTGATGATTACGATCGGGACTTTGTTACCGGTGAACGTACGGTGGAGGGGTTTTATCGCACTCGCGCCGGGGTGGAGCAAGCGATCAGTCGCGGGCTGGCCTACGCCCCTTACGCCGACCTGGTGTGGTGTGAAACCTCAACGCCGGATCTGGCGCTGGCACGACGTTTCGCCGAGGCGATTCACGCTCGTTTCCCCGGTAAATTGCTGGCCTATAACTGTTCGCCGTCGTTCAACTGGAAGAAGAATCTGGATGATCACACCATCGCTCGTTTTCAGGATGAACTGTCGGCAATGGGCTACAAATACCAGTTCATCACGTTGGCGGGTATCCACAGCATGTGGTTTAACATGTTCGACCTGGCACATGCCTATGCGCAGGGCGAAGGCATGAAGCACTATGTGGAGAAAGTGCAACAGCCGGAGTTTGCGGCTATTGAGCAAGGTTACACCTTCTCCTCTCATCAGCAGGAAGTGGGCACCGGCTATTTCGACAAGGTAACCACCCTGATTCAGGGCGGCGCGTCGTCTGTGACCGCGTTGACCGGATCGACCGAAGAACAACAATTCTGACGCGGGTTATCCGCACTATCGCGGCCAGCCTGATGCTGGCCGCGTGTCGTTATGTCGATGGCCAAAGAGGAGCGTTGGATGAGTCGGGGACGGGAAAAACTGGTGGCACAGACCATTCTGCAAGGGTTCGATGCGCAGTATGGCCGGTTTCTGGAGGTGACGGCCGGCGCGCAGCAGCGTTTCGAACAGGCGGATTGGCACGCGGTGCAGCAGGCGATGAAGCAGCGTATCCAGCTTTACGACCATCATGTCGGGCTGGTGGTGGAACAACTGGGCTGTATCACCGACCGGCAGTGTTACGATGCGGCGTTTGTCGCACGGGTCAAACAGATTTATACCGCGCTGTTGCCGGATTATCCGCGCTTCGAAATCGCGGAAAGCTTTTTTAATTCCGTGTATTGCCGGCTGTTTCATCACCGGGAACTGACGCCGGACAAACTGTTCGTGTTCAGTTCGCAACCGGCGCAGCGCTTTCAGGAGATTCCGCGCCCACTGGCGCGCACCTACCAGCCCGACGGCGGCTGGACAGCGATGTTGGAAGCGGTGCTGACCGCCTTGCCGCTGCGGTTGCCATGGGAAGATTTGGCGCGGGACATCGATTATATCGTGAGGTCTTTGCGGGAAACCTTCCCGACGGCATCGTTAGCCAACGCCTCGCTGCAGGTCGCCAACGAGCTGTTTTACCGCAACAAAGCGGCCTGGCTGGTGGGCAAGCTGCGTTTACCGGGCGGCGTGTTCCCGTTTTTGCTGCCGATTCACCACAACGAGCGCGGCGCGTTGTTTATCGATACCTGCCTGACGCGCCACGCGGATGCCAGCATCGTATTTGGTTTCGCCCGTTCCTACTTTATGGTTTACGCCCCGCTGCCGTCGGCGTTGGTGGCCTGGCTGCGTGAGATTTTGCCGGGTAAAACCACCGCCGAGCTGTATCTGGCGATCGGTTGTCAGAAGCATAGCAAGACCGAGTACTACCGGGAGTACCTCGATTTCATCGCCAGTGCGCAGGAGCCGTTTATTATCGCACCGGGCGTGAAAGGGATGGTGATGCTGGTGTTCACGCTACCGACCTTCGATCGGGTATTCAAAGTGATCAAGGATCGGTTTGCGCCGCAAAAAGAGGTCAGCGAGGCGCGGGTGCGGGAGTGCTACCAACTGGTGAAAGAGCATGACCGTGTCGGACGCATGGCGGATACCCAGGAGTATGAAAATTTCGTGTTGGAGAAAGCACGCCTCAGTCCGGAACTGCTGGCGGAGCTGTGGCGGGAAGTGCCGGACAAACTGGAAGATCTGGGCGACCGGCTGGTGATTCGCCATCTGTACATGGAACGGCGCATGACACCGCTGAATCTCTATCTGGAGCAGGCCAGCGGGCAGGCGCTGCGCGACGTCATTGAGGAGTACGGTAACGCCATCCGGCAACTGGCGGCGGCCAATATCTTTCCCGGCGATATGCTGTTCAAGAACTTCGGTGTGACCCGCCACGGCCGGGTGGTGTTTTATGACTACGACGAAATCTGCTACATGACCGAGGTGAATTTCCGCGATATTCCGCCGCCGCGCGATCCGGCGGATGAACTGGCGGCGGAACCCTGGTACAGCGTCGGGCCGAATGATGTCTTTCCCGAGGAGTTCCGCCGGTTTCTGTGTAGCGATCGCCGTTTGCTGCCGTTGTTTGAAGAACTGCACGCCGACCTGTTTCGGGCTGAATATTGGCGGGCGTTACAGCAACGGATCCGCAGCGGTCATATCGAGGATGTCTACGCTTATCGGCGCAGAAAACGCTTCAGTTTCCGTTATGCCGACCCGGTGACGCCAGCCGATGCGCTGACGTCATGACACCGCTTAGCGCGCGCCGCCGTACTGGTAGGTGATCTCTTTCGCCGCCTTAATCACCAGCGCCCCCAGTTCGGTGATGCGATTATCGGTGATGCGGGATATCGGCCCGGAGATGGAGATGGCGGCAAACGCTTCGTGGTGCTCGTCCAGAATGCAGGCGGCGACACAACGCAAGCCTAGCGCGTGCTCCTCATCGTCCAGCGCGTAACCCTGACGGCGAATGGCCGTCAGATTTTCTTTCAGCGTCTGGGCGCTCAGGGTCTGTGGGGTGTAGCTATGCAGCCCTTTGCGGTGCAGCAACTGGGTGACTTTCTCGTCCGGCAGCATGGCGAGGAACGCTTTGCCAGCGCCGGATGCGTGCATCGGCAGTTTGCCGCCGATCGGCGCCGACATCCGCATCAGCGCCGTACACTGCACCTGATCGATAATGATGGCCTGATAGTCGGTTTGGTCCAGCACCGCCAGATTCACCGTCTCACCGGAACTCTCCATCAACTGGCGCAGCATCGGGTGTACCAGGCTGAGCAGATTGCGGCTTTGCAGAAAGCTGCTGCCGACAATAAACGCATGGGTGCCGATGGTCCATAATCCCAAATCACCGACCTGACGTACAAAGCCTTGCTGCTGCATGGTGGTCAACAGCCGGTGGGTGGTGGAGTTGGGCAAACCCGCCTGCTGGGCCAGGTCGGTCAGCGCGATGCTGCCGTTGGCCTTAGCGATGTATTCCAGCAAGGTCAGCCCGCGGGTCAGCGACTGCACCTGTCCGGGCGGTTGCGTAGGGCTGGCGGCGGCAGCGCGAGGTTTTTTGCCGCGTTTAGCGGGTTCGGGAGGCGTCATCATCGGTTTCCTTTTTCATATCATGGAATCGATTTTCGTTTTTTTAGCGCAGAATGCAACCGTCTTATCAGGCTGTTTTATCAACCGCGAGCTGCGCTGGCGCAACGCACTCTTGTGCTAGGATAAGGATTCGCACAGACGAGGGTGATAACGAGAATAAGATGATGGCAAATCGGCTACAGGCATTACAACAGCAACTGGCGCAGCGCATTATGGTCCTGGACGGCGGCATGGGCACCATGATCCAGAGTTACCGTTTGCAGGAAGAGGATTACCGCGGCGAGCGCTTTGCCGACTGGCACTGCGACCTGAAAGGCAATAACGACCTGCTGGTGCTGAGTAAGCCGGAAGTCATCACCGCCATTCATCACGATTATCTGGCGGCGGGCGCGGATATTCTGGAAACCAACACCTTCAACGCCACCCGCATCGCGATGGCCGACTACGAGATGGAAGCGCTGTCGGCGGAAATCAATACCGTCGCCGCCCGGCTGGCGCGTGCCTGCGCCGATGAGTGGACGGCACGTACGCCGGATCGCCCGCGCTATGTCGCCGGGGTGCTGGGGCCGACTAACCGCACCGCGTCTATCTCACCGGACGTGAATGACCCGGCCTACCGTAATGTCAGTTTCGACCAACTGGTGGATGCCTACCGTGAATCGACCCGTGCGCTGGTTGAAGGCGGCGTTGACATCATCCTGATCGAAACCATCTTTGACACCCTGAACGCTAAAGCCGCCATTTTTGCGGTAGAAACCGAATTCGAGGCGCTGGGCGTCACGCTGCCGGTGATGCTCTCCGGTACTATTACCGACGCCTCCGGCCGCACCCTGTCCGGGCAGACCACCGAAGCGTTTTACAATTCGCTGCGCCATGCCCGGCCGCTGTCGTTCGGCCTGAACTGTGCACTGGGGCCGGATGAGTTGCGCCAGTATGTGGCGGAGCTGTCGCGCATTGCCGAATGCTATGTCACCGCTCACCCCAACGCCGGCTTGCCGAATGCTTTCGGCGAATACGATCTGGATGCGGACGAAATGGCGCGTCAGATCGGCGAATGGGCGCAATCCGGTTTCCTGAATATTATCGGCGGGTGTTGCGGCACCACGCCTGAACACATCGCCGCGATGGTCAACGCCGTTGAGGGTGTCGCGCCGCGTGCCCTGCCGACGTTGCCGGTAGCCTGCCGCTTGTCTGGGCTGGAGCCGCTGAACATCGGTGACGACACGCTATTCGTTAACGTCGGCGAACGCACCAACGTCACCGGTTCCGCTAAATTCAAACGCCTGATCAAAGAAGAAAAGTACAACGAAGCGCTGGACGTGGCGCGCCAGCAGGTGGAAAGCGGCGCACAAATCATCGACATCAACATGGACGAGGGTATGCTCAACGCGGAAGCGGCGATGGTGCGTTTCCTTAATTTGATCGCCGGCGAGCCGGATATCGCCCGTGTGCCGATCATGATCGACTCCTCCAAGTGGGACGTGGTGGAAGCCGGGCTGAAATGCATTCAGGGCAAAGGCATCGTCAACTCGATTTCGATGAAAGAAGGCGTAGACGCCTTTGTGCATCATGCCCGGCTGGTGCGGCGCTACGGCGCCGCGGTGGTGGTGATGGCGTTTGACGAAGTGGGGCAGGCGGATACCCGCGCGCGCAAGATTGAGATTTGCCGCCGCGCCTACCACATACTGACCGAAGAGGTCGGTTTTCCGCCGGAAGACATCATTTTCGACCCGAACATTTTTGCCGTCGCTACCGGCATTGATGAACACAACAACTATGCGGTGGACTTTATCGAGGCCTGCGCCGACATCAAAGCCCAACTGCCGCACGCGCTGATTTCCGGCGGCGTGTCTAACGTGTCGTTCTCGTTTCGCGGCAACGAGCCGGTGCGCGAAGCGATTCATGCCGTATTCCTGTATTACGCTATTCGCAACGGCATGGACATGGGCATCGTCAACGCCGGCCAGTTGGCAATCTACGACGATTTGCCCGCCGAACTGCGTGACGCGGTGGAAGACGTGATTCTCAACCGGCGTGACGACGGCACCGAACGGATGCTGGAGATTGCCGAGAAATACCGGGGCAGTAAATCCGACGACGACAGCAACAAAGGTGCGGCGGAATGGCGCGGCTGGCCAGTGAGAAAACGGCTGGAATACGCGCTGGTTAAAGGCATTACCGAATTTATCGAGCAGGATACCGAAGAGGCGCGAGCGGCATCGGCGCGCCCGATTGAGGTGATCGAAGGGCCGTTGATGGACGGCATGAACGTGGTCGGCGACCTGTTCGGCGCCGGTAAGATGTTCCTGCCGCAGGTGGTGAAGTCGGCGCGGGTGATGAAGCAGGCGGTGGCGTATCTGGAACCGTTCATTCAGGCCAGCAAAGACCAGGGCTCCAGCGCCGGCAAGATTCTGCTGGCGACGGTGAAGGGCGACGTACACGACATCGGTAAAAACATCGTCGGCGTGGTGTTGCAGTGCAACAACTACGAAATTATTGATTTGGGCGTGATGGTGCCGACCGACAAGATCCTCAAGACTGCCCGCGAAGAGAAGGTCGATATCATCGGCCTGTCGGGGTTGATTACCCCGTCGCTGGATGAAATGGTCAACGTTGCCAAAGAGATGGAGCGCCAGGGCTTTACGTTGCCGCTGCTGATTGGCGGGGCCACCACCTCGAAAGCGCACACTGCGGTGAAGATCGAGCAGAATTACAGCGGCCCGACGGTATACGTGCAGAATGCATCGCGCTCGGTGGGCGTGGTGTCGGCGCTGCTCTCGGATACGCAACGCGACGACTTTGTGGCGCGTATCCGCAAAGAGTATGAAACGGTGCGCATCCAGCACGGCCGTAAAAAACCGCGCACGCCGCCGGTGTCGTTGGGCGTGGCGCGCGATAACGCGATGCCGATCGACTGGGAAAGCTATACGCCGCCGGTGGCGCATCGTCTCGGCGTTCAGCCGGTTACCGCCAGTATTGAGACGCTGCGCAATTATATCGACTGGACGCCGTTCTTTATGACCTGGTCGCTGGCGGGCAAATACCCCAACATTCTGGAAGACGAGGTGGTGGGCGAAGAGGCCAAACGGCTGTTTGCCGATGCTAACGCCATGCTGGATACCCTGTCGGCCAGCGGTACGCTGAATCCGCGCGGGGTGGTGGGGCTGTTCCCGGCCAACCGGGTGGGGGATGACGTCGAAATCTATACCGACGAGCGCCGCACCGAGGTGCTGACCGTCAGCCATCATCTGCGCCAGCAAACCGAAAAGACCGATTTTCCCAACTACTGTCTGGCGGATGTGGTGGCGCCGAAAGCCAGCGGCAAGCCGGATTACCTCGGTGCGTTCGCGGTAACCGGCGGCCTGGAAGAAGATGCGCTGGCGGCGCAATGGGAAGCGCAGCACGACGACTACAACAAGATCATGCTCAAAGCGCTGGCGGACCGGCTGGCGGAAGCGTTCGCCGAGTACCTGCACGAGCGGGTGCGCAAGGTCTACTGGGGGTATGCGCCGAACGAGAACCTCGGCAACGACGAGCTGATCCGCGAAAATTATCAGGGTATTCGCCCGGCGCCGGGTTACCCGGCTTGTCCGGACCACACCGAGAAAGCGGCCATCTGGCAACTGCTGGATGTGGACAACACCGTCGGCATGAAACTCACCGAGTCTTACGCGATGTGGCCGGGTGCGTCGGTGTCCGGCTGGTACTTCAGTCATCCGGACAGCAAGTATTTCGCCGTGGCGCAAATCCAGCGCGACCAGGTGGAAGACTACGCGGTTCGCAAGCAGATGCCGGTAGAGGAGATAGAGCGCTGGCTGGCGCCGAATCTGGGATATGATGCAGACTGATATAAACGTTATTCATGAAACGGAATAAGGTGGTGAGATGATCCATGAACTTAGCCTTGCCAATGTTGGCCCCGCCAGTACCATGCATCTCACATTTGGTAATCGGCTCAACCTGTTAACTGGCGATAATGGTCTGGGAAAGAGTTTTTTACTGGATATTATTTGGTGGGCGTTGACTCGCCGATGGCCCGCAGAGGTGAATCCTAAACTGGCCGCAGGCAGAAAAGCGCTCCCTGCGTTCGGCTTGGCAGGTGAAGAGGCAAGCATTGCTTTTTCATTTGCCGGTAAGGTCAAGACTGAACGCTATGAAAGTCATTACGAGAGTACCTATGCGCGGCGTGATCAAAGCTGGACTGGCCGTGCCGGTCGGCCGAGCAACCCTGGACTGGTGCTGTATGCGATGGCGGATGGCAGCTTTGCCGTGTGGGACCCGCACCGTAACTACTGGCGCACGCAGGATGGCATTGATGTGCAGGAGCGTGTTCCTGCCTATGTGTTAAACCCGACTGAGGTGTGGGATGGTTTGCCGGGTGACGAACGTTCCTGGCTCTGCAACGGGTTGATCCGTGATATTGCCAGTTGGCAACAAGGGAAGGGGGCGGCGTTCAAACATCTTAATGCCGTGCTGAAAGTGCTTTCCCCGTCGGCAACCGAAGTGTTCTCGCTGGGGGAACTGACCCGCATCAGTCTGGATGATGTGCGTGAAATTCCGACTCTCCGTATGCCTTACCAAAAAGATGTGCCTGTGCTCCATGCTTCTTCGGGAATGCGGCGTATTCTGGCGTTGGCCTACTTTCTGGTATGGGCCTGGGAGGAGCATCAGCAAGCGGCTAAACATCTGGGTGAAGCGGTGACGCCTCAGATTACGTTTCTGATTGATGAGGTTGAGTCTCATCTTCATCCCAGTTGGCAGCGCAGTATTGTTCCCGCTTTGCTGAAGGTGATGGGGAAACTGAACGCCAAAGCACAGGTGCAGTTGATCACGACCACGCATTCCCCACTGGTGATGACCTCGGTAGAGCCATTATTTGATGGTACACAAGATGCCTGGTTTGATCTGAATTTTCTAAATGGTGCGGTGGTGCTGGAACGGCGTGAATTCGAGAAACACGGTGACGTGACCAACTGGCTGACCAGCGAGGCGTTCGATTTAAAAAGCGGCAGACCGCTGGAGTATGAGCGACTGGTTGAGGACGCGGCAAAGCTGCTGAATAAGCCGGATGCATCGGAAAAGGAGCTGGACGCGATGTATCAGCAGTTGCTGGCGGCTCTCGATGTGAAAGATGAGTTCCTGTTTCGCTGGCGGTTTATCCGTGGAAAAAAAGCAAACCTGGAACCAAATAATAAGAAGATAAAAAAAGGACGCAAAGATGATTCCGGTGGTGTTACAGGCGGAGCCTGATGATTTCGATGCCGAGGTGCGTCAGAAAGGACATAACTGGTTGAGTAAAAAGGGTATTGCTCTTAGCGCGCCACCGCCGAATGCGTCGAAATTACCGAACTATTGGGCGCACAGCAATTATTCGCTTTGGGAATCTTATGGTGGTGTCTGCGCCTATCTGGCGATTTATTTTGAGTGGGTGACAGGCGCATCGTCTACCGACCATTTTGTCGCTAAATCCCATAATGCGGGTGACGCCTATGAATGGAACAATTATCGCCTAAGTTCATTGGGTCCCAATCGCAACAAGAATGACTTTGACGACGTTTTGGATCCGATCAGTTTGCAGCCGGATACCTTTGTGATTAATTTCGTATCAGGTGAGATTATCCCCAACTATGCGAAGTACCCCCAGGGTTCGCTGTATGCCACGCAGGCAGAGTCAACAATATCCCGGTTACAACTGGATAGCCCAGAGCATCGTAGAATGCGAATACGCCATTTTACCGATTATTGCTTAGAAGATTGCTCGCTTCGTCATCTGGAAAAACATTCTCCTTTTGTATACGCAGAAATTGTACGGCAGGGGCTGACTCGTTAATCATAGACAGCCTGTCATATACGTTTCGATTCATTAGAAGCTAAAACAGAACAGGCCGGATTGCCCGGCCTGTTCTGTTTGGTTTTTCTGATGCTCAATCGGCTCAATAAAGGCCGATGGTTTTCCACCACAGCAAGCCAACGGACATGAAGATCGCCTGATTGATCAAGCTGATGACAAAGCCGGTGCGCCACCAGACGGCGGTAGGCACGTAACCGGCACCGAACAGAATCGGGCCGCGGGCGTGGGTGTACTGCGTCAGCGAGCAGTACAGACTACTGGTGAACGCCAGCATCAGCGCCATCGGCGCCGCCGGGATGTGCAGGTTAATGCCTACGCCGAGGAACACCGCGTACAGCGCCGCGATCTGGGCGTTGCCGCTGGCGAAGAAATAGTGGGTATAGAAGTAGGCGGCGTTGAGCAACAGCAGCACCAGCACCCAACTGGTGTCTTGCATCAGGTGACCGATACTGTTGCCGATCAGGTCGCCAAACCAGGTGGTGAAGCCCAGTTTTTTCAACTGGTTGGCCATCATCAGCAGCGCGGCGAACCAGATTAGCGTATCCCACGCACCTTTCTCGCTCTTGATATCTTCCCAGCTTAATACGCCGGTCAGCAGCAGGAAGGAGAGGCCGACAAACGAGGCGGTAGTCGCGTCGACGCCCAGCAGATCGCCGAAAATCCACAGCACCAGCAGAATCACCACGGTGGCGGCCATCAGCCACTCGCCGCGCGACATGCTTCCCATTTTTTCCAGTTCGCTGACCGCCAGTTTCGGCGCGTCCGGCGTATGGCGGATTTCCGGTTTCGCCAGCACATAGACGCACAGCGGCACCAGCAACAGAGAAATCACGCAGGGAACGATAGCCGCGACAAACCAACTCCCCCAGGTAATGGTGACGCCGGCGTTGGCCGCCAGTTTCACCGCCAGCAAGTTACCGGTATAACCGGTCATGAACAGCGCGGCGGTGACATCGTTAACGTTGCCGATACAGGTCACCAGAAAAGTACCGATCTTGCTGCGGGAGGCGTCATCCGGTCTGGAATCGAAGCTGCGGGCCAGCGAGTCGGCAATCGGATAAATTACCCCGCCGCAACGGGCGGTGTTGCTGGGCATGGCGGGCGACAGCACAAGGTCGGCGAACGCCAGGCCGTAAGCCAGCCCAAGCGTGCGTTTGCCTAACAGGCGGATCATCTGCAAAGCGATACGACGGCCCAGACCGGTTTTGATAAAACCACGGGCAATCATGAACGCCACCACAATCAACCAAATCAGCGAACTGTTTAAGTCGCTCAATGCGGTTTGAATGGAAGCGCTGGCGCTGGTATCGCCGGCTGCGTAAGTCAGCGCGAACAAGGTAATACTGATGATGCCGATGGCGCCGATCGGCAATACATTCGCCACAATGCTGACAATCGTGGCGACAAACAGTACGGCAGAATGCCAGGCGGCGGGTTTCAGCCCGCTGGGGGGCGTCAGTTGCCAGAAGAAGGCAGCCACAATCACAATGACGATCAGTGCCAGCCAGTTCAGGCCATATGCGGTTTTAGTCTTCATCCGTATTTCCTTGGCTCAGGTCTGAAGCGGATGCCGTCGCCGGTGTCGGGCGAAGCGGCTGATGGACGAAGCATAACGCCAGAAATTCACGGCGTGCGGGAAATACGCTCTGTTCTTGATTTAGGCCGTGATTTTAAAAAATTTACGCTTATTTACGCCCGTCAATCCACATAAGAACAGATAAGATATCGGTAAGATGTCAGACTCAAGGCCGGACGCAAGTTAGGGCGTTCACTTGGTTGTGGGGCAGGAAGCCCATTTTTTATCGTAATGGTTTTAACTGAAGGAGGCCCGGTTCTGTGTTGACGCTGTTGAACTTGCTGTCTGCCATCGCGCTGCTGGTCTGGGGGACGCATATTGTTCGTACCGGGATTATGCGGGTATACGGCGCCCGTTTGCGCCGTACCATCAGCGATAGCGTAAGCCGTAAGCCGCTGGCTTTTCTCGCCGGCATCGGTGTGACTGCGCTGGTGCAGAGCAGCAACGCCACCGCGCTGCTCGCTATCTCTTTTGTCTCGCAAGGGTTGATTGCGCTGGCGCCGGCGTTGGTGATTATTCTGGGAGCGGATGTCGGCACCGCGTTGATGGTGCGGGTGCTGACGTTTGATCTCAGTTGGCTGTCGCCATTGCTGATTTTCCTTGGCGTGGTGTTTTTCCTCAGCCGTAAGCAGACGCGCGCCGGCCAGTTAGGGCGTGTTGCCATCGGGTTGGGATTGATTCTGCTGGCGCTGGAGTTGATTGTGCAGGCGGCAACGCCGATCACCCAGACCGCCGGGGTGAAGGTGGTGTTTTCCTCGCTGACCGGCGATGTGATGCTGGATGCGTTGGTTGGCGCGATATTCGCCATTGTGAGTTACTCCAGCCTGGCTGCGGTGCTATTAACCGCCACGCTGACGGCCAGTCATGTGATTTCGCTGGATGCGGCGCTGTGTCTGGTGATCGGCGCGAATTTGGGCAGCGGCATTCTGGCGCTGGCGAATGCCAGTGCGCAGGGGCCGGCGGCGCGACAGGTAGCGCTGGGAAGCATGTTCTTCAAACTGATCGGCAGCCTGCCGGTGTTGCCGGCCATCGGTTATCTGGCCGATTTGATAGAAACGGTGCCCTTGCCGGATGCGGAACGTGTGATTTATTTCCACCTGTTTTACAACCTGGCGCGTTGTCTGCTGTTGTTGCCCTTTGCCGAGCGGATGGCGGAGTTGTGCAGCAATCTGGTGCGGGTTGAACCGGATCTCGACCCTCGGTTGCGTCCTCGTCATCTGGATATCAGCGCGTTGGATACGCCGACGCTGGCGCTGGCTAACGCGGCGCGGGAAACGCTGCGCATTGGCGATGTGATCGAACAGATGCTGAAAATGTTTCAGGATACGCTGCAGGGCAACAACCAGCAGGCGCGTGAAATCCGCAAACTGGATGACGACGTGGATGTGCTCTACAACGCCATCAAGCTCTATCTGGCGCAGATAGAAAAGGCCGGATTGCATGAGCGGGATTCACGGCGTTGGGCGGAAGTGATTGAAATGGCGCTCAATCTGGAACAGGCCGGTGATATTATTGAGCGGGTGGTCTGCGATCTGGATGCCCATGCGCCGGATGGGTTGCGCGGTTTTTCGACCGCCGGACGGGACGAACTCAATACCTTGTACGAACAACTGATGAACAACCTGCGATTGGGGATGTCGGTGTTCCTCTCGGCGGATATCACCAGCGCCAGACGCCTGCGTCGCGCTAAACACCGTTTCCGTATTCTGAACCGTCGTTATTCCCATGCGCATGTTGACCGATTGCACCAGCAGAACATCCAGAGCCTGGAAACCAGCTCGCTGCACCTTGGTTTGTTGGGGGATATGAACCGGCTGAATTCGTTGTTCTGCGCGGTGGCTTACAACGTGCTGATGATGACGGAAGACGAGGACGAAGGGCGGGAAGAGTCCTCTGCGTCGGCGTAGCGCCTGATAACGGCAAAGCTAAAAAAAACCGAAACCCTGCACGGATTTCGGTTTTTTTGTCGCTACGGCAACCTAAGGCTTATTCAAACAGGTTGTGGTGCAGCGTCTGTACTACCTGTTCCGCATCGCTGGACGGCACCAGGAAGCACAGGTTATGACTGCTGGCGCCATAACAGATAAGACGAATGTTAAAGGGCTCCAGCACGCCGAACACCTCTTTGCCGACGCCGCAGGCTTGCGACAGCTTGTTGCCGATCAGCGCCACCAGCGACATATTCTCTTCCACTTCCACCCGGCATAGCGAAGACAGTTCGGTCAGCAGCGCGCTGGACAGCAGGCTGTCGCCGGTCGAGGTGGAGCCGGTGGTATCCAGCGTCAGCGCTACGTTAACCTCGGAAGTGGTGATCAAATCCACCGAGATGTTGTGGCGGGCCAGAATACTGAACACTTCCGCCAGGAAACCGCGCGCGTGCAGCATGTTGAGGCTGTGCAGGGTCAGCAGCGTCTGTTTGCGACGCAGCGCCAGCGCGCGGAACAGCGGCGGGTTCTCGGTGTTGTTGCACACCAGCGTACCGCCCGCCGCCGGGTCTTTGCTGGAGCCGACAAATACCGGGATATCGCTGCGTACGGCCGGCAGCAAGGTCGCCGGGTGCAGCACTTTGGCGCCGAAGGTCGCCATTTCGGCGGCTTCTTCGAAGGTAATCTGGTCGATACGGTGGGCAGACGGCACCACGCGCGGGTCGGTGGTGTAGATACCGGGTACGTCAGTCCAGATGTCGATGCGGCCGACGTTCAGCGCTTCGCCCAGCAGCGCGGCGGTGTAGTCGCTGCCGCCGCGGCCCAGCGTGGTGGTGCGGCCTTTGGCTTCGCTGCCGATAAAGCCCTGGGTAATGACCAGACCCTGCGCCAGACGCGGCGCCAGTTGGCTGCGGGTCAGTTCGCCCAGCATGTCGCAATCCGGTTCGGCCCGGCCGAAACGATCGTTGGTACGCATGATTTTACGTACATCGAACCATTCCGCGGCGACGTTGCGCTCGCGCAGGATTTCCACAAACAGCAGGGTGGACATCAGTTCGCCGTGGCTGACCAGCTCGTCGGTCAGCGCGTTGGACGTCGCCAGCGCCGCCGCTTCCGACAGGCGGGCTACGTTTTCCAGCATACGTTCAATTTCCTCGCGGATAACGGCAGGCTGGTTGAGGCGATTGATGATGGCGTATTGAATCTGACGCAGTTTTTCCAGTTGCGCCGCGCGCTCGTCCGGCGGCAAACCTTCAGCCAGCGCGACCAGCAGGTTGGTGACGCCGGCGGAGGCGGACAACACCACCACCCGTACCTGAGAATCCGACAGTACGATGTCGGCGCTACGGTTCATGGCGTCGAAATCCGCGACGCTGGTGCCGCCGAATTTGGCGATAATCAGTGAGTTATTCGTGTTAGCAGACATTCAAAAAAACCTCGTGTCAGGGGCGTCATCGTCGTTATCGATAACAGCATTCCATCGTTAAGCCTTGGCACAAGGGAAGAGCGGTAAACAGGGGGCAGGCGTAGGAACTGGCTACGGCACACCCAGAAGCGCTCCACCTTGCTGATCGTTCCGCCTTGCGGAGCGATGCGGGTGACAACCCAGGGGATTCAGCCCCTGCAGTCGACAGCGTAAATACCGTAGGTTACGTCTGCCTCGGCGCCGCTCCCCCTCCGGTATCGTCATCGGATACGGTTCCTCCGATACCTTGCCTGGGCGGCGCTCCTCTTCTGGCTTGCGCAACGCGTGCGCAAGTAGGCTTTTACAAATAGCGGGTAACGCGGCGGCTGTCAATCAACATTGGACCGGCACGCGGCATTTCGCAAGAAAAGGGCTTCCCAGCACGGCGTTAAGGGATACAATCGGGAAAAAACGGGCGGGATTTGCTGCCCGGCGACCGACTTGTTCTCAAACCAAAGAGTAGTGTAATGAAAAATATCAACCCGACGCAGACCGCCGCCTGGCAGGCATTGCAGCAGCATTTCGCTGCGATGAAAGAGGTGCAGATCAGCGACCTGTTCGCGCAGGACCCCGAGCGTTTCTCGCATTTTTCCGCCACGTTCGGCGATCTGATGCTGGTGGATTACTCCAAAAACCGCATCACCGCCGAGACGTTGGAAAAACTGCAGGCGCTGGCGCGTGAAACCGATCTGTCCGCTGCCATCCAGTCGATGTTTTCCGGCGAGAAGATTAACCGCACAGAAGATCGCGCCGTGTTGCATGTCGCGTTGCGCAACCGCAGCAATACGCCGATTGTGGTTGACGGCAACGATGTGATGCCGGACGTGAACGCGGTGCTGCAAAAGATGAAGCAGTTCAGCGAACGCGTGATTGGCGGCGAGTGGAAAGGCTATACCGGCAAGGCGATTACCGACGTGGTGAACATCGGTATCGGCGGGTCCGATCTGGGGCCGTACATGGTGACGGAAGCGCTGCGTCCGTATAAAAACCATCTGACTATGCACTTCGTATCCAACGTTGACGGCACCCACATCGCTGAAATATTAAAGCGCGTCAACCCGGAGACCACGCTGTTCCTGGTCGCTTCCAAGACGTTTACCACCCAGGAAACCATGACCAACGCCCACAGCGCGCGTGACTGGTTCCTGAAGGCGGCCGGTGATGAAAAACACGTCGCCAAACACTTTGCGGCGCTGTCTACCAATGCCAAGGCCGTTGGCGAATTCGGTATCGACACCGACAACATGTTTGAATTCTGGGACTGGGTCGGCGGCCGTTACTCGCTGTGGTCGGCTATCGGCTTGTCGATTGTGTTGTCGGTCGGTTTCGATAATTTCGAGCAGTTGCTGAGCGGCGCGCACGCCATGGACCAGCATTTCGCCACCACCCCGGCTGAGAAAAACCTGCCGGTGCTGCTGGCGCTGATCGGCATTTGGTACAACAACTTTTTTGGTGCGGAAACTGAAGCGATTCTGCCGTACGACCAGTACATGCACCGCTTTGCGGCTTACTTCCAGCAAGGCAACATGGAATCTAACGGTAAGTACGTTGACCGTAACGGCAATCCGGTGGATTACCAGACCGGCCCGATCATCTGGGGCGAACCGGGCACCAACGGCCAACATGCGTTCTATCAGTTGATCCATCAGGGGACCAAACTGGTGCCGTGCGACTTCATTGCACCGGCGATGACCCACAACCCGCTGAGCGACCACCACAGCAAGTTGCTGTCGAACTTTTTCGCGCAGACTGAGGCGCTGGCGTTCGGTAAATCCCGCGAGGTGGTGGAAGCCGAGTTCGCGGCGGCCGGTAAATCAGCCAAAGATGTCGAGCACGTGGCGCCGTTCAAAGTATTCGAAGGCAATCGCCCGACCAACTCCATCCTGCTGCGGGAAATCACGCCGTACAGCCTGGGTGCGTTGATCGCGCTTTACGAGCATAAGATCTTTACTCAGGGCGCCATTCTGAACATCTTCACCTTCGACCAGTGGGGCGTGGAGTTGGGCAAACAGTTGGCTAACCGTATTCTGCCGGAATTGCAGGATGACAGCGCGGTTAGCAGCCATGACAGCTCCACCAATGGGCTTATCAACCGCTTCAAACAGTGGCGCGCGTAATAACAACCGTGTCATAACGCTATCGCATTGTTATAACTACATCGCATTGTTATAACTACATCGCGTTGTGATAACTACATCGCATTGTTATAACGACAGGCCCCGATTTTGGGGCCTGTTGATTTGTGGGCGGACGTGATCGCCGTCATGACGACGGAAATAGTTGTTCCGTGAACAATGACTGCCATTCTGATGGTGGTAACATGGAATTGTTTCAGCATAAGTTTTCGGTTGTCGGGTCGGGCTAGCCCGGTTCGGCCGGTGTATTGATCATCACGGAGAGAAACATGCGGACTCGTATACTGATGGGATTGGCTGCCGTCACGTTACTGGCAGGGTGCAGCACCAATAACGAACTCAGTGCGGCTGGTCAGGCAGTGCGTTTTACCGACACTAAACCGTCGGCACAATGCCAGTTATTGGGTAGCGTGACCGGTACGCAATCCAACTGGTTGTCCGGCGGCAACAGCGAAGGCAGTTCAATGCGCGGTGCCGCCAACGATCTGCGCAATAAAGCGGCGGCGATGGGCGGTAACGTGATTTATGGGGCGAGCACGCCGAGTCAGACGTTCCTGTCCAGTTTCGCGCCGTTAGACAGCAAAATGCAGGGTCAGGTTTATAAGTGCCTCTGATGTCGAACGAAGTCAGCGTCATTGGCGAAGGCCGATGACGCTGATGGTATTTTAGCCCTGACTTTGCTGCCGCATACCGATATCCAGCAGCGTTTTGCTGGCCTCGCCGCCGATTTCCCGCGCCAAACTTGGCACCAGATAACCCGATACCTGCATCATCAGTTCCCTGACCAATGTGCGAGCGTCATCATCCGGCACCAAAAAGTGTGCGGCGCCTTGTACTTTATCCAGCACATGCAGGTAATAGGGCAGAATGCCGGCGTCGAACAAGGCATTGCTGAGCGCCGCCAGCGTATTGGCGTTATCGTTGACCCCACGCAGCAAGACGCTTTGGTTGAGTAACGTCACCCCGGCCTGACGCAGGCGCGCCATGCCGTCGGCGAGTTCCGTATCGATTTCATTGGCGTGATTGATGTGGGTGACCAGCACCACCCGCAGCGGTGACTGCGCCAGCCGCCGGCAGAGTTCAGCGGTAATACGCGCAGGGATCACCACCGGCAAGCGGGTGTGAATGCGCAACCGCTTCAGGTGAGGGATCTGTTCCAGTTCGGTCAGTAGCCAATCCAGCTCGTGATCTTTGGCCATCAACGGGTCACCGCCGGAAAAGATGATTTCATCCAACTGCGGATGCTGACGGATATAATCCAGCGCCTGACGCCAGTTAGCTTTGTTGCCCTGATTATCCTGATAGGGAAAATGGCGGCGGAAGCAGTAACGGCAATTAACCGCACAGCCGCCTTTCACCAGCAACAGAGCACGATTGTGGTATTTATGCAGTAACCCAGGTACGACGCTGTGCTGCTCGTCCAGCGGATCATGGCTAAAGCCGGGAGTGGCGATGAACTCGTCCTGTGCGGTCAATACCTGCAATAACAACGGATCCCGCGCATCGCCCGGGCGCATTCGGGCGGCAAAGGCTCGCGGCACCCGCAATGGAAACAATCTGCGCGCTTCGCGTCCGGCGGTCAGTTGCGGGTGGTTATCCAGCGCCAGAAGTCTCAGCAATTCATCAGGATCGGTAATAACGTCGGCGAGTTGCTGCAACCAATCTTCTCGGGAGGGTATATTTAGGGTTACAATGTGTGCCATTTTTTTGGCTAAGTACCAGTATCAATGTAGAGGGCCATTATGGCGACTTATTTTAGCAACGATTTCCGTTCCGGTCTTAAAATCATGTTCGAAGGCGAGCCTTATGCTATCGAATCCAGTGAGTTTGTTAAGCCGGGTAAAGGCCAGGCTTTTGCTCGTGTCAAAATGCGTCGTCTGTTGACGGGGTCCCGCGTTGAGAAAACCTTCAAGTCTACCGATTCGGCAGAAGGCGCTGACGTAATGGATACCAACATGAACTACCTGTACAACGACGGGGAGTTCTTCCATTTCATGCACCCTGAAACCTTTGAACAGCATCAGGTTGAAGCGAAGACGGTGGGTGATTCCGCCAAGTGGTTGCAGGATAACGCCGAATGTATCGTTACCCTGTGGGACGGTCGTCCGATCGCCGTTCAGCCGCCGAACTTTATCGAAGCTGAAATCACCGAAACCGATCCGGGCCTGAAAGGCGATACCGCGGGTACTGGCGGCAAGCCGGCCACCCTGTCTACCGGTGCGGTGGTGAAAGTGCCGTTGTTCGTGCAGATTGGCGAAGTGATCAAGGTTGACACCCGCTCCGGCGAATACGTCTCCCGCGTGAAGTAATCTTCCCGACGCGTAAACTGCCCGTCGGGCGGTTTACGCGCTGCCGTACGGCTACCATCCCATCTGAAAAATTCTCTCACACACGCTGAACGAAGCTTGATGGTATTTTCTCCCGCCTGACGTAATAATGCCGTGTCTTGGTTAAGGAGAGAGCGATGTCCCCACTCATCATTACGGTATTCATGCTGACTCTCAGCAATGTATTTATGACCTTTGCCTGGTATGGGCATCTTCGTTATTTCAGTGGCCGTACC
Source organism: Dickeya sp. ws52 (assembly GCF_007210685.1). Taxonomy (NCBI): domain Bacteria; kingdom Pseudomonadati; phylum Pseudomonadota; class Gammaproteobacteria; order Enterobacterales; family Pectobacteriaceae; genus Dickeya; species Dickeya sp. ws52. Next base: position 93,074 of record NZ_SZVX01000016.1, on the reverse strand, counting down.
TGGATGGTGGCGGCGCTGGTCAGTTGGGGGATTGCGCTGTTTGAATACCTGTTGCAAGTGCCGGCTAATCGTATTGGTTATCAGGTAGCATCGGCCGGGCAACTGAAAATCTTGCAGGAAGTGATCAGCCTGTCGGTGTTTATTCCTTTCTCGATGATTATTCTCAAAGAACCTTTCCGCACGGACTATATATGGGCCGGCTTGTGTCTGCTGGGCGCGGTGTTCTTTATGTTCCGCGATAAAATTATGGGCTGACCTGCTGTAACGATTTCCCGTAAAAACAGCCGGTAGAATAACCGGCTGAAAATACGCTGACCGACTGACTTGTCATGACGGGAAATAAGAATATCAAAACGGTGTTTTATTTATTTTCTCTGTGGGTTGATCCCAGTGAATTATTTCCCTGCACCCGCGTTGGTGTTAATCCAGATTAATTTGTCGGTCTGAAAACCATTGCGCTGCGCCGCCGCCAATAACGCCTGTCTGACAAGCGCAGGAAGCTCAGGAGTCCGAGACAGAATCCAGAGATAATCGCGGTTTGGCCCGCATACCAACGCGTAACGATAGTCGCTGTCCAGCGCAATTACGTTGTAGCCGCCGTAAAATGGCCCGAAGAACGACACTTTCAGTGCGGCGCGTTGCGGTGAGCCGGTAAAGTAGCCTTTGCCGATACTTTCGCGCCAGACGCGTTTCACCGGGTCGAAACCCCGGTTCACCACGGTGATGCCGCCATCCTCCCGCGGGTTGTAGGTGGCGGTGACCTGCTCCAGACCTCTCTCGAAGCGGTTGTCCAGCCGGGCGATTTCATACCAGGCGCCCATATAGCGGGAAGGCTCGAAGTTATCCACCACCTGCACGCCTTGCGGCGGCGTGGTACTGCAAGCCGTCGTGAACAAGGTCATCAATGAGGTCAGCAATACGCGCCAATGCTTCATTTACAGCTTCCTGTGTTGGTTTATCTTGGGTTTAAAGGTAGGAAGCGCAGCGTGAAGATGCAATAAAAAAGGCCCGCACAGTGCGGGCCGTAGAGCATGAATGAGCGTTGTTTTACAGCGTGACTACACCAATGATAGTGACGACCGACAGGATCGCCGCCAAGCCGTAAAACACCCATTTCCCGGCCGGTACATGGATTTTCAGGTCATGCATGGCGTGATGGATACGGTGCAGACCGCACCACAGCGGCAGCACGATCATCAGCAGCAGGAATGCACGGCCAATCAGGCTGTGGCTGAACGCGGCGATACGATCGTAGCTCAGCGCTTGCGGAAACATGCCGAGCGGCAGCAGAACCCCGATCAGCAGGATGATAACCGGCGCGAACATTGCGCTCCACATACCGCCTGCGCCGAACAGGCCCCAGAACGGTGGTTCGTCGGAGCGTTTGGGTTGTTGATTATTCACGAGATTCCTCCTGTTCAGAACAGCAAGGCGATGGCCAGCACCGCCAGCGTGATGACCACAGTGGCCGCCCACAGCGCTTTAACGACCGGCTCAGGCCCCATCTTTTCCTCTTTCACGATGATGATGGTGGCTTTAGGCGCCAGATCGAACCAGGTTTTGGTATGCAATACCGCCGCCAGCAGGGCGATGATATTGAGCAGCAGCACCAGCGGGTTTTGCAGGAAGCCGATAAACTGGCCCCAGCCTTCCGGGCCGGCTTTAAGCGAAAATACGCCATGCAGCAGCACGATGCTGAACCAGACCGCAGGCACCGCAGTACCTTCGCGCAGCATATAGAAACGGTAGAAACCGAGCTTCTGCCACCAGGTGGGCGTCATGCCGCGGACATACGCTTTACGTTTGGTGATCATTTGTTGCCTCCCTTATTGTGGTCTCAGCATGGCGATCATGAAGTCTTTGGCGCTTTCCACCTTGCTTTGCTGGATAGCGGCCGCCGGATCGACGTGCTTCGGACACACTTCAGAGCAGTAACCGACGAAGGTACAGGACCAGACGCCGTTGTCGCCGTTCAGTTGCGGCATACGCTCTTTCTTGCCGTGGTCGCGATTGTCCAGATTGTAACGGTGCGCCAGCGTAATCGCGGCGGGACCGATGAACTCCGGATTCAGGCCGAACTGCGGGCAGGCGGCATAGCACAGCCCACAGTTGATGCAACCGGAGAACTGATGGTATTTCGCCATCTGAGCCGGGGTCTGTGTGTTCGGGCCTTGGTCCGGTGTGCGTTTGTTGCCGATGATATACGGCTTGATGGCTTCCAGACTTTCGATGAAGTGGGTCATGTCCACCACCAGATCGCGTTCGATCGGGAAGTTACCCAGCGCTTCGATCTTCATACCGCCGGTGTAGTCGCGCAGGAAGGTTTTACAGGCCAGCTTCGGCACGTTGTTGACCATCATGCCGCAGGAACCGCAAATCGCCATACGGCAGGACCAGCGATAAGACAGGTCCGGCGCCAGGTTGTCCTTGATGTAGCCGAGCGCATCCAGCAGCGAGGTTTCACGGGTATAGGGCACGTCGTAAGTTTCGAAGTGCGGGGCGTTATCCTGCTCCGGGTTATAGCGCATGACTTCCATTTTCAGGGTTTTCATATCAGCCATTCGCTTGCTCCTTCTTGTTTTTCTCCTGAGCTTCCGCTTCGGCGCCGTAAACACGTTTCGCCGGCGGCAGCTTGGTGATCTTCACATCGCTGTATTCCAGGCGAGGTGCGCCTTCCGGGTTATAGAACGCCAGCGTGTGCTTCAGGAAATTGACGTCATCACGCTCGGTGCAGCCTTCATCCAGACGCTGGTGCGCGCCGCGTGACTCTTTGCGGTTGATGGCGGAGTGCGCCATACATTCGGCAACGTCCAGGCTGTGACCCAGTTCGATGGTATAGAGCAGATCGGTGTTGAACACGCTGGAGCGGTCGGTGATTTTCACGCGTTTGAAGCGTTCTTTCAGCTCCGCCAGTTTATCGACGGTTTTCTGCATCAGGTCGGTGGTACGGTAGATACCACAGCCTTCTTCCATCGACAGCCCCATTTCGTCGCGGATTTTGGCCCAGCTTTCGGTCCCTTCCTGCTTCATCAGTGCGTGCAGGCGTTGTTCCACGTCTTTCGCTTGCGCATCCAGCGCGCCGGCATTGGCCGGTGCTGCTGATTGCGAACGTTCTACGGCTTTTTCACCGGCAACGCGGCCGAACACCACCAGTTCCGCCAGCGAGTTGGAGCCGAGACGGTTGGCGCCGTGCAGACCAACGGACGAACATTCGCCGACGGCGAACAGGCCCTGAATACGGGTTTCACACTGCTGGTCGGTTTCGATGCCGCCCATGGTGTAGTGCGCGGTGGGGCGAATCGGAATCGGCTCTTTGACCGGGTCGACGCCGACGTAGGCTTTCGCCAGTTCGCAAATGAACGGCAGACGCTCTTTGAGTTTCTTCTCGCCCAGATGACGCAGGTCGAGGTAGACCACGTCGCCCAATGGGGTGGATACGGTACGCCCGGCGCGCCATTCGTGCCAGAAAGCTTGCGACACTTTATCGCGCGGCCCCAGCTCCATGTATTTGTTTTTCGGTTCGCCCAGCGGCGTTTCCGGTCCGAGGCCGTAGTCTTGCAGATAGCGGTAGCCGTCTTTGTTGACCATGATGCCGCCTTCGCCACGGCAACCTTCGGTCATCAGGATACCGGAGCCCGGCAGGCCGGTGGGGTGGTACTGGACGAACTCCATGTCGCGCAACGGTACGCCGTGACGGAAGGCCATGCCCATGCCGTCGCCGGTAACGATGCCGCCGTTGGTGTTGTAGCGATAGACGCGACCGGCACCGCCGGTCGCCATCACAATGGCGTTGGCGCGAATCTGAATCAGCGACCCTTCCATCATGTTGATGGCGACGACCCCGCGGGCGTGCCCGTCATCCACCAGAATATCCAGTACGAAATGCTCGTCGAAACGCTGAATCTGCGGGTATTTCAGAGAAGTCTGGAACAGGGTGTGCAGCATGTGGAAACCGGTCTTATCCGCGGCAAACCAGGTGCGTTCGATCTTCATCCCGCCGAAACGGCGCACGTTGACCGAGCCATCCGGCTTACGGCTCCACGGGCAGCCCCACTGCTCAAGCTGGGTCATTTCGCGTGGGCAATTCTGCACGAAGTGGTCCACCACATCCTGTTCACAAAGCCAGTCGCCACCGGCCACGGTGTCGTGGAAGTGGAAATCGAAGCTATCGTGATCCTGTGTGACCGCCGCCGATCCCCCTTCTGCGGCCACGGTGTGGCTACGCATCGGGTAGACTTTGGAAATCAGCGCAATCTTGAGTTGGGGATTTGCTTGCGCCGCAGCAATCGCGGCTCGTAAACCTGCTCCCCCGGCCCCGATAATGGCTAAATCGGCATTAAAGGTTTGCACTGCACGCCTCCAATTACTTAAGTTAAATAAATTAAATTAAGAAAATAATATGAAATCCAACGTCGTCACTTATTTTCTGCTTTAATTTCCAGGACATTAAATCGAGTGAAAAATATCTGAACTACCTATAAAGAGAGAGTCAATCACTCTTTTTTTGTATGGGAATGATTATAGCGATTTGAAGATGTCTTAAATTTGATGTGATCCAGTATTTTGCTGTTTTTTAATATCTGCACGGACATATTCCGGAAAACGTGACGGGAAATGTGATTTATTCATAAATAACACTTTTATTTCTTTAATAATCTCGACAAATCAAATTGAAGAAAAGCTCCCGCCGGATAAATTTGTCTGGCCAGAAGGATGCGGGTAGACTGCTCCTCCAGTTTGAGTGTGGAGTGGAAATCATGAGCGAAACGGTCAGTTGGCAGCCTAGCGCCCCTGTCGCCAACCTGTTGAAACGAGCGTCGATAATGAAAGAAATCCGGCGTTTCTTCTCAGATCGCGGCGTGTTGGAGGTGGAAACGCCGGCCATGAGTCAGGCGACGGTAACGGACGTGCATCTGTTTCCATTCCAGACCCGTTTTGTCGGCCCCGGCGTCGCCGATGGCATGGCGCTGTACCTGATGACCAGCCCGGAATATCACATGAAACGCCTGCTGGCGGCAGGTAGCGGGCCGATTTACCAATTGTGCCGCAGTTTTCGCAATGAAGAGTCCGGCCGTTACCACAATCCTGAATTCACCATGCTGGAGTGGTATCGCCCGCACTACGATATGTACCGCCTGATGAACGAAATGGATGACCTGTTGCAACAGGTGTTGGAGTGCGACGGCGCGGAAATGCTGTCTTACCAGCAGGCGTTCCAGCGTCATCTGGAAGTAGATCCGTTGTCGGCGGACAAAGCGCAATTACGCGAAGCGGCGGAAAAAATCGGCGTCGGTGATGTGGCGAACCGGGAAGAGGATCGCGATACCCTGTTGCAGTTGCTGTTCGCGTTTGGCGTGGAGCCGCAAATCGGCCGTGATAAACCGGCGTTCGTCTACCATTTCCCGGCTACGCAGGCGGCGCTGGCGGAAATCAGCACCGAGGATCACCGGGTGGCGGAGCGATTCGAGGTGTATTACAAAGGCGTCGAGCTGGCCAACGGTTTTTGCGAACTGACCGACGGCAAAGAGCAGCGTCAACGCTTCGAGCAGGATAATCGCAAGCGTGCCGCGCGCGGCCTGCCGGTGCAGCCGATTGACGAAAACCTGCTGGCGGCGTTGGCCGCGGGTATCCCGCCGTGTTCCGGCGTGGCGGTAGGTGTGGATCGTCTGGTGATGCTGGCGCTGAACGCCGAGTCTATCGGCGAGGTGATGGCGTTTACGGTCGATCGCGCCTGATACCGTTTTCTCTTCTTAATTATTCTGTCTTGTCGGAAATCACTGCCTACCGTGAAATTGTTGGCAACCTTTTGAGACGAAGGTGTTTTCGGCGTTAAAAACTATGCTGAGGCGCTTACCTTCGCCGGGTGAGCGGCATGGATGCCGCGAAAGCCCGTGCCGTGCCGGGAGCACGTCACGGGCGACCCGAAAAGCGAAGGCAAACGCCGAAGGTAGCGCGTAGCGCCATAGTTTAGCCTCCAGCCAGTGGTCAAGGAGAGGCGGCGTGTGAGCCTCTCCTTGTCGTGCGTGCGATAACGTCGCAAAGGGATAACGATGCTATCACGCACGAAACCTTCCACTGCTCTGACAGACTTTTGCCAATAAACGACGACAACTGAATTACAACCCACCAGCAGTGCGGGTGGCGGTCGCGGCGTTGCGCCCGGCTACCTGCACCGAGTCCATCTGCACCTGGAACGGCGGGAACGGCATCACCAGATTATGCTCGCGGTAGCTTTCCAGAATCAGTTGGTGCAGTTCGTGGCGTAGCGGCATTCGGTGGCCCATTTCGGCGGCGAAAATACGCAGTTCGAAAATCTGGATGCCCTGACGCAGGTCCACCAAAAACACTTCCGGCGGCGGGTTATCCAATACCAGCGAGCAGCGTTTCACCGCATCCAGCAACAGCGTGGTGACCTCTTGTGAATTGGCGTCGGCAGGCGCCGGAATAGTCAGAACCACGCGAGTAACCGAATCAGACAGCGACCAGTTGATGAACTGTTCGGTGATAAAAGCCTTGTTGGGCACGATGATCTCTTTGCGATCCCAGTCGGAGATAGTGGTGGCGCGAGTGTTGATGCGCATCACGCTGCCGGTCAGATCGCGAATGGTCACGGTATCGCCGATGCGGATCGGTTTTTCGAACAAAATGATCAGGCCGGAGATGAAGTTGGCGAAGATCTCCTGTAAGCCAAACCCCAGCCCTACGCCGAGCGCCGCCACCAGCCACTGCAATTTCGACCATTCGATACCGATCAACGAGAACCCCATCAGCCCACCCACCAGCATCATCAGGTACTTGCTGACGGTGGTAATGGCGTAGCCGGTACCGGGCGACAGTTCGATATGCTGCAACACCGCCAGCTCCAGTAGTGCGGGCAGGTTTCGCACCAACTGCGTGGTGATGACAAACACCAGCAGCGCGATCAGTACCGAGCCCAGCGTAATCGGCTGCACGCTCTCCACGCCTTTCACCGTACTGGTAACATCCCACAGGCTGATGTTTTCCATAAACGCAAACGCAGAATGGATTTCCGACCACAGCGCAATCACCGACACCAGCGCGATCAAGGTCAGGATCGATCGCACCAGTTTCAGCGAGCGGGCGCTGATGGCGTCCAGATCCACCACCGGTTCTTCCACCACGTCGCCGTTGGCTTCGTGTGACGACGGGTTGGCTTCTTCCTCGCCGCGGGCGCGTTGCGCCAGCATGTCCGCCCGGCGCTGTCTGGCGCGGTCAAAAGCGATGCGGCGGCGCTGAATCCACATCCAGCGGCGGATGATGTGGTAAATCACCAGCAGGAAGAACCAGATGGCGACCGAGGTTTCCAGCCGCGCCAGCAACGCCTGCGAGGTAGTGAGGTAGCCCAGACAAGACGCCAGCGCGGCGATCAGCGGAATGCAGATCATCAGATTCCACATCGCGCGGTTCACCGGGTTTTCGCCGGATCCCTCTTTATCCAGATACAGCGGAATACCCGCACGTTTCAGGCTGGTAGTCACCAGACTGAGCGCCATACACAGCAAGATAAAACACAGCCGCCCGAGCGTACTGGAAAATTCCCGATCGTTGAGGTTATCGAAAGTGATCAACGCCATCACCAGCGGCACGATAAAGCCGATGGAGAGACGGTAGTAGCGCATAGCACGCGCCACCTGCTTCGGCGACCAGCCAAAATGTACGATGAACAACCCCTGACGATGCGAAAAGGCGGCGCAGACCATCACCACCCACATCAACGGCACCGTGGCGGTGACGCTGTCGCCGATCGCGACGGCGACCGGGTAAGGCCAGGCACTTTGCAGGCCGTAGCCGAGGGCGGCCCACAGCACCGGCAACGGCATGGCCACCATCACCGACCAGAATACCGTACGCAGCGTGAGCATGAAGTAATCGAGCGTGACCTTGCCGACCCGGCTGCTGGCACGCTCAAGAAAGGCGTGGTAATGGCGGCGCGAGCTGATACTCAACCCAACCAGCAGCAACGCGGCCAACAGCGGCAATAGCGTACTTTGGCTGGTGGCCATCATCAGCATCGCGCCGCTGAGCTGGGTGAGGGTATCCAGCGAGAGCAGGCGCGACAGATCGCGCAGCAGGTTAAGCGGGTAGGCAAAACCGATCGGATCGACATCCGCCACCCAGAAGAGATAGCGGTGCGCCGCGTCGCGGATCTCTATCAACGCGTCTTCGAGCTGGCTGCTGGCGACCTTGAGTTTGGTCAGCTCCAGAATCTGGGTATCACAGCCGGAGATCAATGACGTGAGCAGATCGCGCTGGGTTCGCAGTTGATCGTTGACGATCTTTTGCTGAGCGCTGGTCAATGGCGCGCCGTTGTCTTGTCGGGCGGGCTCGCTGTTTGCCGGCAGTTTGTTGAGTTGGTCTTCGTAATGCAGGCGCTGGGCGCGCAACTGCGCCATGTCGCCGTCTAACTGCTGTGGCTTGGGCATTTCCGGCAGTCGCGCTACCTGCGCGCGCAGGGTTTCGCCCAGCGCCGGCGAGGAGCCGAGCCACTGCGCTTGTTCACGCAGCGTGCTCAACGCCTGGCGTACCTGTAGCGTTTGGGCGGCGGTCTGGCGCTGGCGGGCGGCTATTTGATCCATGCGCTGCGCCTGCTGGTTCAGCGCCATGGAAAGATCGCGGTTGGTTTGCAGCAAGCCGGCGACCGCCGCAGGTAGCTGACCTTCCTGCTCCGCCAGTTGCTCGGTTCGTTCCAGGGCTTGTTCCGCCTCGCGCTGACGCAAGGTGTTCAGCGTGCTGCGCAGCAACTGGAGTTGATTATCCAGCCGGTCACGTCGTTTTTTGTAGACATCCGCCTGTAGGCGCGACAGTTCCTGACGGTTGCTGGCGGAAAGCTGCGCCAGTTCCAGCTCTTCCAGCCGGCTTTTGCGCAACGCGGCTTCGGCCTGCAAGGCGGCCAACTGCGCCTGGCCTAATGGGGTGGCGGGATTACCCAGCGCCTGCACGCGCCGTTCGACATCGCTCAGCGCGCGGTTGGCTTCGGTTTGCTGCTGCGGCAATTGGGCCAGCGAGTCGCTGATTTCCCGTTGATGATCCTGCTCCTGTTGTAACTGGCGACTCTGCTCCAGCAGTTGGCTGCCAAGCTGGACAATCTGCTGCTCCAGGTCGTTAACCGAGGTGGTTTTAGGCGGCGCGGCGGGTTTCGCGTCTTCCGCCTCCAACTGCTGGCGCAGGTCGCGGGTCAGTTTGGGGAAATCATCGATCGCCCGCTGATACTGGTCGGCCCGCTGGCGAGTCTCCCGGCGTTCATCCAGCAACCGCAACGCCGATTGCAGCTCTTTGACGATGTCGGCTTGCGCCGGGGCGCTCTTGTTGGTTTCGGCTTGCTGGAGATCCTGTTTCAGTTGCGTTTCGTCAGGCAACTGGGCGGCCGGCGACGTGGTTGATAACAGGCATCCCATCAGGAAAATCAGAATCAGACGCACGGCTGGCCTCCTCAGGTGTGGCGATGGGGTCAGGGGGTGGTGTCGGTATCGTCGTTAGCGCTCATGCGTGTCTGGATCTCTTCATCCAGCGCTTCGGCCATCGCTTCACCCATGCGGGTCACGCTCTGGCTAGCCAAACCGGGCATGAACTGTATACGGTCTTTCACGAACAGGTTAATCACCGTAGAGCCGAGTTTGAAACGGCCCATTTCATCGCCTTTTTCCAGAATGACGGCGCCTTCGCCTTCCATTGGGTAGGCCCAGCGTTTGATGATGCCTTCACGCGGCGGCGTAACCACTCCCGCCCAGACGGTTTCGATGCTGCCGACGATGGTCGCGCCGACCAGAATCTGCACCATCGGGCCGAATGGCGTATCGAACAGGCAAATTACACGTTCGTTGCGGGCGAACAGGTTCGGCACGTTGGCGGCGGTCAGCGGGTTAACGGAAAACAGGTCGCCCGGTACATAGATCATATCGCGCAAAATACCGTCGCACGGCATGTGCACGCGGTGGTAATCACGCGGGGAGAGATAAGTCGTGACGAACAAGCCGTCGCGGAACAGATCGGCGATAATGTAGTTGCCGGCCAGCAGCGCTTCCAGCGAGTAGTCATGCTGTTTGGCCTGCAAAATCCGGTCGTCGTCGATGGTGCCTAACTGGGAAATGGCGCCGTCGGCGGGGAAAACCAGCCGGTTCGGCAGCGGATCAGCCGGGCGGATACCCGGTTTCAGCGGGCGCACGAAGAAATCGTTGAAAGTACGGTAGGACGCCGTATCCGGTTGCTGCGCTTCCTGCATGTTGACCTTATAGATGCGGGCAAACAGGTCAATCACCAGTTTGGTGATCATACCGGCCTGGCGGTCAGCTCCCCAGCCGGCCAGTTGCGTCAGCCAGACCTTCGGGAGCAGATGTTGTAGAGCAATCTTGATTCTGTCCAGCACAGTGAGCCTCGTCGTTTTCTAAGGGTACGCCGTAAAAAGGGGCGCATTGTAGCGGTGGATACGATAAATGTCAGTTATCCGAAGCAGAAAAGGATTTACGCGTTTTTACCTGCGCCATGCTCTCAAGGATGCGATGGTAATTGTCGAAACGCTCTGCCGCTATTTCCCCGCGTTCCAGTGCGGCGCGGATAGCGCAGCCGGGATCGGTATCGTGCTTACAGTCGCGGAATTTACAACTGCCCAGGTAGTCGCGGAACTCGACAAAACCACGAGTGACCTGCTCCGGCTCCAGATGCCACAGGCCGAATTCCCGCACGCCCGGCGAATCGATGACATCGCCGCCGTGAGGGAAGTGATACAAACGTGCAGCGGTGGTGGTGTGTTGGCCGAGTCCGGACGCATCGGACACGTCGTTGACCAAAATTTTGGCGTCGTCAGGATAGAGCAACGTGTTGAGCAAACTCGACTTGCCGACGCCGGACTGCCCGGCAAAGATACTGACGCGGCCGGTAAGTGCGGCTTCCAGCTCGGCGACGCCCTGCTGAGCGTGGCTGGATACCATCAGCACCCGGTAGTGCAGGGCGCGATAAATATCCATCACCTCTTCCACAAACGCCCGGCCTTCGTCATCCAGCAGATCTATTTTGTTGAGCACGATCAGCGGCTCGACTTCCAGCGTTTCGCAAGCCACCAGATAGCGGTCGATAATATTGAGCGATAGCTCCGGCAAAATAGCGGAAACGATCACGATCTGATCGATGTTGGCGGCAATCGGTTTAAGACCGTCATAATAATCCGGGCGGGTCAGCACCGACTGGCGCGGATGCACCGCTTCGACGATGCCGCTGATGCCGGCCAGCGTTTCGTCGCCGGCGCGCCAGACCACCCGGTCGCCGGTGACCAGCGAGTGAATGGTGCGGCGAATGTTGCAGCGATGTAACTTGCCATCCGGCGCTTCCACATCGGCATGCATACCGAAACGGCTGATGATGATGCCTTCCTGCGGTTCGCCTAACTGGTTGTCATCCCACTCGACCTTGCTGTCGACATGCTTCAGGCGGCGCTGATGGTTGGCGCTGACTCGCCGTTGCTGACCTTTTGACAGTTTCTTTTTACTCACGCAGTCTCTCTTGGTTCGACGCTTATCGCCGGTGGCGATGGAAGCGACTATAATACACGCTATTTTATTTTAATTAACCGCCGCCGGGCCTGTCAGCCTGGCGGTGGAGAAACTTTCAATCGCAATGGCGATACGGGAATAGCGACGATGGTAAATGAAAACAACCTGATCTGGATCGATTTGGAAATGACGGGGCTGGATCCTGAACGGGATCGGATCATCGAGATCGCAACGCTGGTGACCGATGCCAACCTGAACATTCTTGCGGAAGGCCCGACGTTGGCGGTACATCAGTCAGATAGCCAACTGGCGCTGATGGATGAATGGAATGTCCGTACTCATACCGCCAGCGGGTTGGTCGAGCGGGTGAAAGCCAGCGCTTATGACGACCGTGCCGCCGAGCTGGAAACCTTGCGTTTTCTGCAACAGTGGGTGCCGGCAGGTAAGTCGCCGATTTGCGGTAACAGCATCGGGCAGGATCGCCGTTTCCTGTTTCGCTACATGCCGGAACTGGAGGCTTACTTCCACTACCGTTATCTGGACGTCAGTACGCTCAAGGAACTAGCGCGCCGCTGGAAACCGGAAATGCTGGCCGGGTTTAAAAAGCGCAACACCCACCAGGCGCTGGATGATATCCGTGAATCGGTGGCGGAACTGGCGTACTACCGCGAACACTTTATTCAGTTGTAACGGATTTCGGTCGTCATGGCGGCAGGCGATGTGACGGCATGGTATGGCCGGGGCGGTTACCGAATGGAAAGCGTGATCCATCAACCGGCTTTGTTGCTATACCACCCGGCTTTGCCGTTATTTTCGACGAATTGTTGTTTTTATCTGCGCTTGAACACTATTTTTTGTCAGAGGGGTTGCGGGAGAGAAAGTTTCTCGTATAATTCGCTCCCCGTAACGACAGCAAATTTATGCAACGTTACGCCACACCTCTGCGGGAATAGCTCAGTTGGTAGAGCACGACCTTGCCAAGGTCGGGGTCGCGAGTTCGAGTCTCGTTTCCCGCTCCAAATTTCATCGTGTAGATGGCTGTCTACAGGATGCAGAAAACCACCGAAAGGTGGTTTTTTTGTTTTACGCCTATCCGTTTTCCCCGATTTACCCCTTAGTTTTTGGCGATTCCGGTTGGTACGGAAGATTGTCATGAGGCACATCTATAAGTTCAAAAAGTATCACGCTACACCCGCTATCACTTTCTTCCTTGCAAAAACGTAACAATATTTGATGTTTATCAGTAAAATGTTGGCTATTCCCCAATGATCTTTGAATGTGATTTTTTTATCATTCAGAGATAAAAATAATTAAAATTTATTATCTTGGGTGTTTTGAGGTTGTTTTTTACTATATGGCGTACCTGGCCGATTTTTAAACTCATCCATAAATAAGATAAATATGACTTCTGAACGCAGCAAAGTACAAGAATGGTCGGCCGAAGGGGTGCTTGACGAAATTCAGAAACTGAATGCTGATATGAAAGATCGCTCTCTGGCGTTTATCTTGGGGGCTGGCGCGTCGGTTACCTCCGGCATACCGGCGGGCGGCGATTTGGCAAATACATGGCTGCAGGAAATATATCTTCGCCAGTGTTTGGATCAAAAAAGCAAGTCTTTGGAAGTGTGGGCTGCCGGGGCGCTCGGTATCCCTAACTTTCAACTCTCTGATGCAGCTACACACTATTCAAAAATATTCGAACTCCGCTTTACCGGAGACCCTAAATCCGGCTATGCCGCGCTGGAGGCGGCAATGGAAAAAGCGGAACCGGGGCTGGGGTACTCAATATTGGCGAAAATCCTCGCGGAAACCCGGCACAAAGTGGTAGTGACGACTAATTTCGATAATCTGGTTGCCGATGCGTTGGCTATCCTCGCGTTACAGCATCCATTAATCGTTGGTCACGAATCGCTTGCGGGGTTTGTTCGCCCCCAACTTCCCCGGCCTTTAGTGGCAAAAATTCATCGTGACTTACATTTGCACCCCAAAAATGATCCAAACGGTGTGGATACCCTTGAAAAAGGATGGGAAGAGGCGCTGCGCGGACTGTTTCAGCACTATACGCCGTTAGTCATCGGCTACGGTGGCAACGATGGTAGCCTGATGGGGCTGCTGGAAGGACTACCCGTTGGTCATATCCCTGGACGCCTGTTCTGGTGCTACCGGGAAGGCGATCGGCCACAAGGGCATATTCTGGACATCATTGCCCGGCACAATGGGGTTCTGGTGGCCGTCGCCGGTTTTGATGAGTTCATGGTACAGATAGCTCAAAAGTTTTTCGAGAAATTCAATCTCGAAAGTATTGCCCAAGGTATTGAAGAACTTGGCAAAGAACGTGCAAAGCGCTATCAGGAACAGGCTGATAAGTTACTTGAGCAAATCGCCAAACCGGATGCTGCATCTCATTCGCCAACGGCGGACAAAGCCCGCCAGTCGATTTCTGAAGCAAGCCACGACGATAATAAGTGGTGGAGCTGGACATTGCGCGCACAAGCCGCGAGTGATTCAGATAAACGGGACGCTATTTATCGTAGCGCCCTACAGACTTTACCGGATAGCCCGGAACTTCTCGGTACCTATGCCAATTTCCTTGCTGATCAACGTAAGGACTATGTTCAGGCTAACGAAATGTATCAGAAAGCGTTAATGTTAGAGCCTAATGATGTAACCACCGTCAGAAATTATGCAATTTTTCTTGCCTACCAGTATAAGGACTCTGCTCAGGCTGAGAAAATGTATCAGAAAGCGTTAGAACTAGATCCAAAACGAGCAACTGTTATTGGTGATTATGCGACTTTTCTTGCTTTTCAGAGTAATAACTACGACAGCGCCGAAATAATGTATCAGAAAGCGTTAAAGTTAGAGCCGGAAAACGTAACTATTATCGGAAATTATGCGAGTTTCCTTTCTGATAAACGTAAGGATTATGTTCAGGCTGAAGAAATGTATCAGAAAGCATTAAAGTTAGATTCGAAAAGCTTAACTATTGTCGGAAATTACGCGAATTTTCTTGCTATTCAAGGTAAGGACTATGATAAAACCGAGACGATGTATAAGAAGGCGATGGAGCTAGCACCAAATGATGCAAACCATTTCAGCAATTATTGTTCGTGGTTATTGATCAAGGGTGATACCGTTTCTCTGCAGCAATTGCCTGATTTAATTAAGCGGGTGATTCAACTTTCTCAAAGCAATATCTCTCAGGCTTTGGCCGAAGCCCTGCTTTATGGCTGCTTGTATTCGGAACTGACCGCTGAAGCGCTGGACAAGCATCTTGGCTACCTCAAAAAGGTACTCAGCACCGGGTTTGAAAGAGGTCTCTGGGACTTTACTGCAATTTTCGAGGCAGTATTACCAAAGATAAATCAGGAACGGTGGGAATTTTACCGTGCGCTGGGCACTGCAATATTAGATGCTGATAGTGTGCCCGCACTGGATGACTTTGATCTTTGGCGTGACGTTACACCATCCGATCCCTTCGCTTCCTGATTGACCTTAGCACTACTACAAAAACCACCGAAAGGTGGTTTTTTTGTGCCTGCTGTTTAGTGCTCGCTAATCATATTGCTTGCGGCCCGCCGTCTGGCTATTACGCCATTGTTGATCCTCACGGTAAATTTATAATCGGGTTCTTGCCTCTCATCGCCTTTCCATTTTTGCTGATTGACTATACTTGCCAACATTACTAGGGCTAATCGGTGAAAATTCAGGGGCTTGTTCTTGATGCCTTCTGATTTTGCACACACCTTCGCACAATCAAGGCAGGTTAGTGTGAACAATTTCAATTACTCCGTTTTCCGTCGGGCGCTGGGGCTGCTGACGGTTTGCGTGCTGGCTTATCATGTGCAAGCGCAGGCCGACGACCCGTTATTGCTTAATCCGGCGCATCCTGGTCAGTTGGCGGTATCGTCGGACAATCAGGCGCGTGGGATAGTGGTGGCGGTGGAGCAGGCGACGATTTCCAGTGATCTGGCCGGGCGTATCGTAGAAATGCCGTTCCGGGAAGGAGAATCGTTCAAAAAAGGCGATTTGTTGGCGCGTTTTGACTGCGCTATCTATCAGGCGCAGTTAGCGGCTTCGCAGGCGGCGATGCGGGCGGCACAGGCGGAACTGGATCAGAATCAGCAACTGGCGCAGTTGAAATCGGTGGGTAAACATGCCGTGTCTTTGTCCGCTGCGCGTCTGGCGCAGGCGCAGGCGGAAAGCCAGGTCTATCAGATTCAGGTTAACCGTTGCCGTATTGCGGCGCCGTTTGACGGGCAGGTGGTCAAGCGGCGCGCGCAGGCGTATGAAAGCGTAGCGCCAGGGGCACCGGTGCTGGATATCGTCAACAATCGCCATCTTGAAATTAACCTGCTGGTGCCATCTCGTTGGTTGCCCATACTCAAGTCCGGCCTGGCTTTCACGTTTACGCCGGATGAAACCGGCACGCCGTTACAAGCCCGCGTTGCCCGCCTGGGGGCGCGCATCGACGAAAGCAGCCAGACCCTCGGTCTGACCGGCGTTATCGAAACCCAAGACGCCGCGCTGATGGCCGGTATGAGCGGTACGGCCCATTTCCCGGAGAAACCGTGAGTACGACACCTCCCGTTTCCAGCGAGCGTATCTTCGCCCGTTTTTTAGACATTGAACGTCAGGCGCGTTCGGCAGATGCCGCCGAAGCGCTGGCGTACTGCATCGTCAACGACAGCCAGACGCTGTTCGGTTTCCGTCATGCCGCCCTGGTGATTAATGGGACGGTACGGGCGGTGACCGGCGTCACCCAGCCGGCTCCCCATGCGCCTTTTGTGGCGTTTATCGAACGGGCCTGTGTGCAGTTGCAGCGAGCTCAACGGCATGAGCAGTGCGTGGTGGTGGAGGCGGCATGGCTGGATCAACAAAGCCGCAATGACTGGCTGGCGTTATCGGCGCCCGAAGTGTTGTGGACGCCGCTGAAAGACAGGCAAGGGCGTCTGTTCGGCGGCATCTGGTATGCCCGTGAACAGCCCTGGCAGCCGGCCGAGCAATTACTGGTTGAACAACTGGCGCATACGTTCAGCCATGCCTGGCTGGCGCTGGAGCCGCAACCGGTCTGGCGGCGCACGCGTCGGCGCTGGAAACTGGCTGTCCCGCTGCTGGTGGCCGTTGGGTGCCTGTTTATTCCGGTGCGCCAATCGGTACTGGCGCCGGCCGAGGTGATTCCGCTCAACGGGCGTGTAGTGGCGGCACCGTTGGACGGCGTGATTCAGGCGTTTGCCGTTCAGCCGAATCAGGGGGTACGCAAGGGCGATCTGCTGGTGCGTTTCGACGATACCACGCTGAAAGCGCAGGCGGATGTCGCCGAACGGGCGTTGAACGTCGCGGAGGCGGAATACCGCGCCAGTTCGCAACGTGCCTTTCAGGATACCGATTCCAAGGCCAGGCTGGATTTTCTTGCCGCGCAGGTGGCGCAAAAGCGTGCCGAGCGCGATTATGCCAACGCCTTGCTGGGCCGCACCGAGATTCGTGCGGAGCGGGACGGTATTGCGGTGTTTGCCGATGCCGAACGCTGGACCGGAAAACCGGTTCGTACCGGCGAACGACTGATGGATTTGGCTGATCCGGCTTCCGTGTCGCTACGTATCGAGCTGGATGTCGGCGATGCGATTCGGCTGGAACCGAACGCGCCGATCACCTTGTTTCTTGATAGCGACCCGATAACGCCGCATGGCGCGCTGCTGGATCGTATTGCGTATGAATCGGAACAAACCCCGGCGGGCAATCTGGCCTATCGGCTGGATGCCCGTTTTAACGGCGAACCGCCGCGCATCGGGTTACGTGGTACGGCGAAAATCTCGGGTGAATACGTGCCGCTGGCGGTGTATCTGTTCCGGCGGCCGCTCGCCGTGTTACGTCAGTCGGTTGGATTATGACCAATGGCGGAACGGGGCATTTTTTGCCCGCACTGAGAACGGATCTGCAACTGGTGGAGTCGGCGACTGGCCTCGACGGTGCGCCGCAATGGTTGCTGGCCGACCCGGTTACCGGGCGTTATTTCACGCTGACGCCTTCGGCAATTCGCCTGTTGCGCCACTGGTCGCTGCGCCATCCGCAATCGGTGCTGGAGGCGGCTAACCGTGAACCGGGTCTGCCGTTGCAGGGCCGCGAGCTGGAGCAGTTATTGCGGTTTCTGCGCAATCACGATCTGATAGCCGCCAGCGACCCGGTGCAACGACAAGGGTATGCCATCAAGGCGGCGGCATTGCGTGTCAGCCTGTGGAAAACCCTGCTACACCAGTATCTGTTTTTTCGCATTCCGCTATGGCGACCGGACCCATTGCTCAATCGTTGCTGGCCCTGGCTGCAACGTTACGGCCTGCTATTCCTGCGGGTGGTATTACCGTTAATACTGCTGCTGGGGGGCTTTCTGGTCAGCCGTGACTGGGTGCGCTATACCCACTCGTTTCCTCACCTGTTCAGCCTGCAAGGGATGGCGGCTTTCGGCATCGCGCTGGTCTTCGCCAAATTTATCCACGAGTTGGGACATGCTTTTATGGCTAAGCGTGCCGGTTGCCGGGTGCAGACCATGGGCGTGGCGTTTATCGTGCTATTCCCGTTGTTTTATACCGATGTCAGCGATGCCTGGAAACTGAAGGATCAGCGCGCCCGGTTATTGATAAGCGCCGGCGGTATTCTGGCGGAACTGATGCTGGCTTGCGTTGCGTTACTGGCCTGGGCGCTGTTGCCTGATGGACCGGTACGTACCGCCGCCTTCATGCTCTCCAGCGCCACCTGGATAACCACGCTGGTGGTTAACCTCAACCCTCTGATGCGTTTTGACGGGTACTTTTTGCTGAGCGATTTCTGGCGGGTGGAAAACCTGCAGGAACGCGCGTATGCCCTGTGCCGATGGCGGCTGCGCGAGGTGTTGTTTGGTTATGGTCATCCGGCACCGCAGACCTGGTCGCCGCCGATGCGGCGCAAGCTGTTGATATGGGGTTATGCCTCATGGATATGGCGCTTTTTCCTGTTTTTCGGTATTGCGCTGATGGTGTATCACTTTTTCATTAAGGTGGTCGGCATTGTGTTGATGTCGGTGGAGATTGGCTGGTTTATCGCGCTGCCGATCGTTAAGGAGGCCCGTATCTGGTGGTCCATGCGTAAGAATGCTCATCCCGTCAGCCTGTTGCGTTCAGGGCTGATTGTGGCGGCGGTACTGGTGTCGCTGCTGTTTCCCTGGCGCGGCAGTATCCGTATTCCCGCCGTACTGGAAGCGGAAAACGTCAGTGCGCTGTATGCGCCGATTCCTGCACAGGTCAAAGCGTTATACGTCGCCGACGGCCAGCAGGTGCAAGCCGGTGAAAAACTGCTGGAGCTGACATCGTCCGATTTGGACTACCGCATCAATATCGAACGTCGGCAAATTGCCGTTTTGCAACAGCAGCGGCAGCGGGGAGCCGGGCGTCAGGAAACCGCCAGTGAAACCCAGGTGCTTGATCGTCAACTGGCGGAATCGTTGGCCCGCTATCGGGGGCTGGATGCGCAACGCCAGCGGTTGTCTCTCACCGCGCCGCAAGCCGGGCAGGTGAGAGATATGGCGCGGGATATGACGGAAGGTCGCTGGCTGACCACCGACATGCCCTTGTTACGCGTTGTTGAGCAAGGCGCCGGAAAAGTGCAGGGGTATTTGCCCGAAGATTCTCTGACGCGCGCAAAAGCGGGCATGACGGGCGCTTTTATCGCCGATGACCCGGCTTATCCCCGTCTGGCGGTACAACTGAAAGACATCGCGCCCACCGGTACGGCCTGGTTACAGCAGGAAATGCTGGCGTCCGATCGCCACGGCCCGATCGCTGTGCGTCGCGACAGGGATCATAACCCTCAGCCTGTCCAGGCGCAGTACCGTGTGCGTTTCGCGGTTCAGGAGGGGCAGTTCTCGCCACCGCAACAGCCGTTACGAGGCAGCGTGATACTGGAAGGGGAAAAGGAATCCATTTTGGGTGCGGTGTGGCGTCGAATTGCCGCGCTGGGAATTCGGGAAAGTGGTTTCTGATAGTGTGGAAACGGGGCCTTTTAAGGCGTCATACGGTTAATCTTATTAAATTGTTTTTTATGTGATGGTAACGGGGATAATTTTGTTTTCGCCAGCGGAAAATCTCTCCTGCGTAGACTATGTTCTTATTGTAGTTAGCTTCCTGATCACGACATCGTTCTATTGCATGACATCCTGATTGCCCTGCCCTCTGGGGGTACAACAGCATGATTACAATTATCAGATGCGCTTCACTATTCGGTGAGGCCGCCATCTGCCTAAGGAGAGATGTGTATGAAGCGTGCCCAACGTTTTTTTACCCAATCAGCCATTGCTGCGGCACTGAGTGTCGGTATGTTTCTACCGCAAGCGGCGCTCGCCTGTAATGGGGCGGGTGATGAGTTTATTGGCAGCGTTTGCTATATGGCTATCAGGTATTGCCCTGAGGGGTACTTGCCCGCCGATGGCCGAACGTTGAACGTCAATGGTTATCAGGCGCTCTATTCACTGATTGGCAATATCTACGGCGGTACAGCCCCGACGACCTTTAGTCTACCCGATCTGCGCGGCAAAACCGCGATCGGTACAGGTACGGTAGCCACTCAATCAGGTAATGTCACTTACACGCTCGGTAAAGCCATTGGTCAGGAAACTGCAATAGGAAACGGCAGCGGATCGGTCGTTCTCAACGCCTCGCAAGTACCTCCGCACACCCACCCGGCGACACTGTCGCTGAGTGGAACCAGCAGTACGGTTTCCCTTCCGCTTTCCGGCAGCATCACCAATCTGCCTTTTAATGCCGTTGCCAGCCTTGGTGTCATCGGGATTGCCAAAATCGGCTCATCAACCACGGTCAGCAGAAGCGTCAATCTGACCGATAAAGCCTTACTAACCTCTGTCAGCGGGCCTGCTGCGTTGCTCTACGCGCCAGCGGGTGCGGCCAACGACAGGCAACTGGGGCCGGATGGCAGCGTAACAGGCACCGCCAGCGGTTCAGTCGCCGGAACAGCCAGCGGCGGTCAGTTATCAGGGTCGGCGGCCGGCACGGTCACCCTGCCGTTAACGGGTACGGTGAATGTTGGAGCCAATGTCACGACACCCAATCCTGTGGTGATACCTGTGTCGATATCGGTGCCGGTGCGTGACCCTTCATTGCCACTGACGGCCTGTATCGCGGTGACAGGTCTTTATCCGGTCAATCCCGGCTGATTTGGTTTTTGCGTAGGGCGGCAGCGTGTTGTTGCCGCCCGTCATTGGCAAGGATGAAATTGAAAGGAATGCCTGTAACCTGATTGCTGTTATCTTTTTGTTTAAAAAGGATTTTCTTGGGTTTCTGGAGTGATTGTCGAAACATGAACAGTATCTCGGGGGGTTCTCTATGCGATGGCGTCATCTGTTCGGTAACCGTTACTTATTCAGTAACAAACGCAGTAACCCGGCCCGTTCTGTTGAGCTAACTGCCGATATGCCGTTGGGGTATGCGCTGGAAGCTCGCATGTTGTTTGATGGGGCTATTGCCGCCACTGTGGATCAGACCAACTCCGCCCAAAACACCACGACCGCCACCACGGATACGGCAGTGCACGCCGACGACAGCCACGCACAGAACAGCGCCGGTCAGACTGATTCATCCAGCCGGGACAGCGGCACCAAAGACACTGCTACTAAAGACACCTCTACCGATGGCGAGAGGGTGGCCGTCGCGGGCGAGACTGTACAGACGCACAAAGAGGTCGTTTTCATCGATACCTCGGTGGCGGATTACCAGACGTTGGTCAATCAGGTGCCTGCCGGAACAGATGTGGTATTGCTGGACAGCAGCAAAGATGGCCTGACCCAAATGGCGGCATGGGCGCAAACCCACAGCGGCTATGACGCGATTCATATCATCAGTCATGGTAGTGAAGGGCAGGTTTCACTGGGAACGTTGACGTTAAATACGACGACGGCAGCGTCACGCTCCGCTGATTTGGCGACGCTGGGTTCAGCCTTGACGAATGATGGGGATCTGTTGCTGTACGGGTGTGATGTAGCAAGCAATACAGGGGCTGAGTTTCTTACTAAAGTGGCCGACTTAACAGGCGCTGATGTGGCCGCGTCGACTGATGCCACTGGGGCATCAACGCTTGGTGGTGACTGGACGTTAGAGGCTGTTAACAAGGATGGCATCATTGATAGCCATGGTTTGTTGTTCAGCCATTATAGTTACCTGCTAGATACGCTGACCTTTGGTGATACCGGCCATGAAAATGAATTTAGCTACGGATCGTCCACATTCACTCGTGTAGTGAATAGCGCGACGTTCACCTTTACTTCTGTCGATGCCTTTGGTAATGCGACCTATTCCGGCAGGGACTACCTTTATAATTCTGATAGCCCCAATAATCAGACGGAGGTGACGCTTTCAGTTACAGGTTATACTTTTGATATTAATTCGTTCAAATACTATGCGGAGTCCCAGTCGAGCAGTGAAGTCGCGCCTACCGTCACGATCATTGTGACATATGCGAATAATTCAACGGCTACGGCATCATTTCTTGCTACACAAGATAGCGAGCAAATCGTTTCAAACTTCTCATTCAATAATGGCCAAACGACGATTAACGACGTTATCTCGGTGACGATTAAAGCCAGTAATGGCTCATCGATCCCTTCCTTCGGTATGCAGGATCTGGTGATCAATGATGTCAGAGCCATCACGTCACAAGACTCGACCTCCACGCTGACCGCCGGCGCAGCCAGCGAGGCGACCACGTTTTCTACCACGGCGACCTCGGCGGGCAGCGCCACCTCGCTGCTGGATTTTACGATAGCCGACCCAGGGACGTCCGACGGGGCCGCCACGACCGTCAGCGCGTTATACGCCAACGTCAGTGGAAGCGCGACATCATCAGAATTGAGCCAGATGACCTTCCTGCTCAGCGGCCCCGATGCCACTAACGTGGTGGGTACGTACAATAGCGGCACTGGCAGAGTCACGTTTTCCGGGCTTAATGTGTCGATTGCCGACGGCGGCAGCGAAACCTACACCATCAAAGCCTATTACAACGACAGCATCAGCAGTAGCGACATCACTGACCACCACACGGTGGTACTGTCCATCAATGCCAGCAACGTGACCACCGGGTCGGGAAGTTCCACTTTTGCCGGCAGTCAGGCCAACGTGACGAGCGGTAGCGGCGCCAGTATTGATGTGGCGGCGACCCAACTGGTTTATAACCAGCCGCCGTCCACTTCCGTGGTCAGCGGCATTAACTTTACCACCCAGCCGGTGGTGTACGCCGTTGACGCTCGCGGCAATATCGACACCGATTTCAATAGCTCGGTAACCCTGAGCGAAAATGGCAGCGGCTCGCTGACCGGCACCACTCAGGTGACCGCCTCAAACGGTATTGCTACCTTTAGCGGTGTGAAGTACACCTCGGCCAGCGACGCCGATGCTAACTTCGTGCTGACGGCGGCGTCCGGTAGCCTAGTCAGCGCCACATCTGCGTCGATCAATCCGGATGTGGTGGCGACGCGACTGGTTTTTTCCACCCAGCCCGTCCCCACGACGATTCAGAACGGACAAAGCACCAACTTTACTACCGTACCGGTCGTTCAGGCGGTTGATGCGAATGGCATAGTGGATCAGGATTACACCACTAATATCGTGCTCTCGGTGACTGACCCTAACGACAGTGTCGTCGATGGTACGATCAATAGCCTGACGGTTACTTCCGGCGATCAGGATGCCAGCGGCACAACGGTGACATTAACGCCGTCTGGCGGTATCGCCACCTACACCGGCCTGATTATCCAGTACACCAACAGCGGCAGCGCCAATACGCTGGCGCTGCGCGCCACATCAGGTGGCCTGACGGCGATCAACAGTTCGTCGATAACCTCAACCACCAACGCCGCCCCCGTATTCAGCAACCTGAATGGCGGAGCCACCTATACCGAAAATGGCAGCGCGGTGGTGATGGATAATAATGTCACCGTCGCCGATACCGAACTCGACGCGCTTAACAGCGGACAGGGCAACTATAACGGCGCATCGATCACCATCGCCCGCAACGGTGGGGCGAACAGTGTCGATACCTTCGGCAATAGCGGACTGCTGGGGGCGCTGACGCAAGGGCAAAACTTCACGTACAACGGTACGACCGTGGGCAGCGTCACGACCAATTCGGGCGGTACGCTGACGCTGACGTTTAATAGCAATGCCACCTCGGCGATGGTAGATACCGTGCTGCAATCCCTGACCTATGCCAACAGTTCTGACGATCCACCGGCCAGCGTCACCCTGAACTGGACCTTTAACGACGGCTCGCTCAACAGTAGCGGCAGCAATCAGGCGGTACTGAGCATCACGCCGGTCAACGATGCGCCGGTCATCAGCAACACGTCGGTCAGCAAAACCTTCAATGAGGATAGCGCGCAGACCTTCAGCGCCTCGGATTTCGGTTTCAGCGATGTGGATAGCGGCGACACGCTGCAATCCATCACCATCGTCACCGCGCCGACGGCGGGCGAGCTGTTTATTGACGCCAACAGCGACGGTGTGCGCGGCGTCGGCGATACATTGCTTGGCGACGGGGCGGTGGTCAGTGCGGCCAACATCGGCAAATTGACCTTCCGCCCGGCGGCGAATGCCAACGGCGCGGGTTATGCCACCTTCAACTGGACGGTCAGCGACGGCACGGCGTCGTCCGCAAATATGGGGACGATGACCCTCAACGTGACGGCGGTCAACGACGCGCCGGTCATCAGCAACACGTCGGTCAGTAAAACCTTCAATGAGGATAGCGCGCAGACTTTCAGCGCCGCCGATTTTGGTTTCAGCGATGTGGACAGCGGCAATACGCTGCAATCCATCACCATCGTCACCGGGCCGAGCGCCGGTGAATTGTTTATTGACGCCAACAGCGACGGAGTGCGTGGCGGCGGCGATACCTTACTGGGCAACGGGGCGGTGGTCAGCGCGGCCGATATCGGCAAGCTGACCTTCCGCCCGACCGCGAATGCCAACGGCGCGGGCTATGCCGCCTTTACCTGGAAAGTCAGCGATGGTACGGCGTTGTCCGGCAATACCGGGACGATGACCCTCAATGTAACGCCGGTTAACGATGCGCCAACGTTATCCAACGGCGTGACGGTCACCCTGACATCAACGACGGAAGACGTGACGTCGTCCGCTACTACGGTATCGTCGTTGCTCAGCAACGCGGGCTATGGCGATGTGGACAGCGGAGCATCCAGCGGCATTGCGATTACGGCGACGGCAGGGAACGGCGGCTGGCAATACTCCACCGACAGCGGGGCCAACTGGTTTTCTATCGGAACGGTATCCGGCTCATCGGCACTGTTGTTGAGCTCGACGGCACAGGTTCGCTATGTGCCGGACAGCGCCAATGGCGAAACCGCAACGCTGGGTTTCAGAGCCTGGGATCAAACCAGCGGTACTGCCACTGCGGGTGCCAGCAAGGGCCTGGCGGATACCTCGACGACTGGCGGCAGCAGTGCGTTCTCCACCAATAATGCACAGGCATCGTTGGTGGTAACCAGCGTGAATGACGCCCCGACCGTGGGGAGCCCGGTCAGTCTCCAAAGCGCCACCAAAGACACGGCGTTCAGTTTCACCGTACCTGGCGGTACTTTTGTCGATGTGGATAGTGGCGACACGTTGACGCTGAGCGCTACCCAGTCGGATGGTTCGCCGCTGCCGACCTGGCTGAGTTTTAACCCGTCAACCCGCACCTTCTCGGGTACGCCGGGCAGCAACGATGTGGGCAACCTGACCATCCGGGTGACGGCGACCGACGGCAGTAATGCGTCGGTCAGCACCACCTTTGGGCTGACGGTGAATAACAGTAATCTTCCTCCAGTCGTTTCCGTACCGGTGGCGGATCAGGCTATTGCGCAGAACGGCGGTTTCAGCTTTACCGTGCCGGCCGGCACCTTTACCGACCCGGATACCGGCGACACGTTGACGCTGAGCGCGACACAGGCGGATGGTTCGGCGCTGCCGGGCTGGCTAAGTTTTAACCCGTCAACCCGCACCTTCTCGGGCACGCCGGGCAACGGCGATGTGGGTAACCTGACCATCCGGGTGACGGCGACCGACGGCAGTAACGCCTCGGTCAGCACCACCTTCGGGTTGAACGTCACCAACGTTAATGATGCGCCGGTGGTATCCGGTTCGCTGGCTGCGCAGACGGTGGCACAGAACGGCGGTTTCAGCTTTACCGTACCGGCCGGCACCTTTACCGACCCGGATAGCGGCGACACGCTGACGCTGAGCGCCACCCAGGCGGATGGCTCGGCGCTGCCGGGCTGGCTAAGTTTTAACCCGTCAACCCGCACCTTCTCGGGCACGCCGGGCAACGGCGATGTGGGTAACCTGACCATCCGGGTGACGGCGACCGATGGCGGCAACGTATCGGTCAGCACCACCTTCGGGTTGGTCGTGGCCGCCGGTACAGTGGACGGCGGCGATCCGGAATTCAGGATCAATGGCGGCACGAGCGTGCAGCCGACGGCTACGCCCGTGCCGGTGGTGACGGTGGCGCCGGCGGCGCCGGTGACCTTAGGGGCGTTGTTCTCATCTACATCGCTCGGCGCGATGAATACCGGCGCCACCGCAGATAACGCAACGGCGGCGTCAACCATCTTTCAGGCTGCCCAACGTGCGCCACAAGTCAATAATGGCGCACCGGTCAGCCAGATAGCCGGCGCTTTTGTGCAGGGTGTCGTTTCCGGCGGCGCCAGTCTGTTTGACAGTTCGCTGGGGTCATTCCCAAGCTTTAACACCGGTGGCGCGTTGGGCGGCAGTTCTTCACTGGCGGGGCTGTTTTCGGGCATCACTCTGCCTTCTTTGTCGCCGATGGCGGTGTTCTCCGGCGGCAGTTGGCGCGACATCAACACAAACGGTGCGAATGCCAATACCAGCCGGTTAACTATCAGCCAGTTAACTACCGGCCTGGGCGCGATGCAATTCGCACCGGATCTGGAACAGCAGCTACAACATATTGGGGATGATACACAGCAGCGGCTGGCGGCGATGGAGCAGGCGTTGAATGATATCGGCCGGATCACCCGCGATAGACAACAAGGGTAAACAGAGCCTCGGGGAACGGTGTTTATGACAATAACAACAAGGGTCAGGAGTGGAATCGTGTTAAAGGGTCGGAAACTGTTCAGTCTCAGCCTGATTGTGGTGGCAATGAGTGGTTGTGCCGTTACCAGCCAGCCAATATCGAAACAGCAAAGCGAGCAGCGTATTCAGCAAGATAAAGTCGCCATGTTCAGCCAGCAGGAGCCGGTGACGGCGCCGATTACGCTGTACGATGCGATGGCGCGAGCACTCAAATACAACCTGGAAGCCCGGCTGAAAGTGATGGAGCAGGCGTTGTCGCAACAGCAACTGGAGCTGGCGCGCTATGACATGCTGCCCCAGATGGCGATGTCGGCAGGCTATGTCGGGCGCAGCAACACCAGCGCGTCCAGCAGCCGCAGTATTCAAACCGGCAGACAATCACTGGAGCCCTCTACCTCGCTGGATCAAAACCGTGACGTTGCCGACCTGACGATGGTCTGGAACGTGCTGGATTTCGGCGTCAGCTATGTCAACGCTAAGCAAAAAGCCGACCAGCGCTGGATAGCCGATGAACGCAAACGCAAGGTCGTCCACACCATCATTCAGGATGTGCGCTCGGCGTACTGGCGGGCGGTGGCGGCGGAGCGCCTGCTGGGGCGGATTGATAGCCTGATTGACCGGGTGAATCAGGCGCGTGAAGCCAGCGAACACATGAGTAAGCAGCAGGTAGGCGATCCGATCGAAGCGCTGAGTTATCGCCGCGCGTTGATTGATGCGGTGCGCCAGTTGGAAGAGCAGCGCCGGGCGCTATCGCTGGCGAAGACCGAACTGGCGACCTTGATGAACCTGCCGTTGGATACCCCCTATACGCTGGCCCAGCCGGACAGCCGCGAGATGGCGGTGCCGCAGTTAAACGTCGATTTCGGTACGCTGGAACAGACGGCGCTGCTCAGCCGTCCGGAACTGAAGGAGCAGGATTATCAGGTGCGTATTCATGCCGCTGAAACCCGCAAGTCATTGCTGCGTATGTTGCCGGGGCTGGAGGTGAGCGCAGGCGGCCATTACGACAGCAACTCCTTCATGGCGAATCAAAGTTGGGCGGATGTCGGCGTCAAAGTGACCTGGAACCTGTTCAACCTGTTGTCAGGGCCGACGGCGTATAAAACCGCGCAAGTGAATGAAAGCGTATCGGAAGTGCAGCGTCAGGCGATGTCGCTGGCGATCATGGCGCAACTGTACATCGCCCGGGCCAACTTCAATGAAGCGGTGCGTCAGTATAAAACCAGTGCCGAGCTGCGCTCCCTTGACGGCCAGATTGCCGAGCAACTGAGAAACCGTTATCAGGCGAACAGCATTGGTGAATTGCAACTGATTCAGGGGGAACTGAATGCCCTGAACGCCAATCTGCGTCAGGATCTGGCTTACGCGGAACTGCGTAATAGCTACGGCCAAATCCTCTCGACCGTCGGGCTGGATTTATTGCCGAAAACGCTGCCGTCCGACCGTCTGGCGGATATCAGTCAGGCGTTACGTCAGTCGGAAGCGAACTGGCAACAAGGTAAGATAGGCGCATTGCAATCATTCTGATGCTCTGAGGCTATTTCCGGTGTCTGTGGCGCAGGCACCGGAGAAACCGCGAGTGTTCATCCTGCCTGCGGGTAATGGCAGGATGAACGGCGTAACGGGGTGGATTCCAGCCTGAAAACCTCAACGCAGCGCGGCTATGGTCACCGGGGGATTGTCGTTCAGGTTGAAAAAGGTCATGGTGTCGTCCAGATTTCTTGCCTGTTCATGCAATGAGGCGCTGGCGGAGGCGGATTCTTCGACCAACGCCGCATTTTGCTGAGACGATTGTTCCAGCAGCGTGATCGCCGTATTAACCTGCTCGATGCCTTTAGCTTGTTCTGATGACGCCATCGAGATATCCGCCATAAATTCATTCACGCGTTTAATCTCATCCATCAGTTGTGCCATATCCTGCGTGGAGAGCGACGCCACTTTTTCGCCATGAGCGATTTCATCGGCGGTTTTTTCGATCAACTCTTTGATTTCTCTTGCCGAGCCGGCGCTGCGCTGCGCCAGGCTGCGCACTTCCGAGGCGACAACGGCAAAGCCTTTACCGGCTTCACCGGCACGAGCGGCTTCTACTGCGGCATTCAGCGCCAGAATGTTGGTCTGGAAGGCGATGCCATCCATGATGCTGATAATATCGTTGATCTTGTTGGAACTGTCGGCGATATGCTGAATACGCTCGATCATCTGGCTAAAGTTGCTGGAATTTTTTTCCGCCAGCGTCGCCACCGAGCTGGTCAGCGTCATGGCTTTACTGGTGTTGGCGGTGTTTTCCTGCACGGAAGCGGTGATTTGCTCCATGCTGGCGGCCGTTTGCTCGACGGAGGAGGCTTGCGCTTCGGTACGGGCGGCGAAATCCCGGTTGGCGGCGGAAATCTGCTCGGCACCCGCGGCGACGGAGCTGGCCGACTCTCGCACATCCAGTACGATTTTGCGAAATGCCTGCTGCATATCTTTGAGCGAAAGCATCAGCGCTCCCATCTCGGTATTGTGCTGAGGAGGAATATCCAGCGTCAGGACGCCTTGCTCCATCATGCCGAAATAGGTTCTGACTTTTTGCATCGGGCTCAGTACCACGGTGCGGACGAACTTCAGGGTGAACAGGCTGAGCAGAATCACCACGATAAGCGTAGCGATCAGGATTGTGAGGGTATGTTGATAGAAGTTATCCGCCTTGGCGATCTCTTCATTCCCGATACCTTTGGCTAAGGTCACGAACCGCGCCAGCTTCTCGCGGAAAACCGCGCCTTTTTCCAGTGCAATCGGCACCAGCGTCGTATAGAAGCGGTCAATGTTTCGGTCGCGCAGTGAAGCCTGCATCGGCGCGACGGCATTGTTCATATAATCGTTAAATACGGCATCGATGTCGTTTCGCAGCGCCTGCCCTTCCGCCGTCTGCGCCTGAACGCGACGCAGCTCCGCCATCGTGTTGTTGGCCGCAGCGATATAACCGCCGAGTCGTTCCAGGCCCGCCTGAATCGTGGCGTCGTCTTTTTTATCTTCAATGGCCAGCGCCACGTTGATGCCGGCCAGCCTGGCGTTCAGCATTTCCGAGTAAGCGGAATAAAGGGGGACGAGCTGCTCGCCCTCAATGCCATTCACTTTGCGAATAGATTGATTGCTTTGTATCGAGGAATACAGACTGAACGTACACACAGCCAGCAATAGCAGCACAAATACAGCGATAACACAGTAAAGCCCATTTTTTATTTTGATTTTTTCTAACATCCCCTATCTCCTTTGAACTTCCGATTTTCCCTGCCCGCCGTTATCGTGCCTGCTGTCTTGCAGATAGGAAACCAATATCGGTAAGGCAGTGACTGTGTTTTCATCAGACGCGGCGTACCTGCCCGATAGGGTGAACAGACTAATGCTTTTATAACAAAGGGTTGTTGATGTAGGTCAGACAGTGTTTCGCTATCATCCGTGTTTCTGGGGGCTGGCCTTTCTGAAGGGGGCTACGGCGGCGACTATCGCGCAGTGTTCAGACTGTGAATTCAAACATATCTCGAGGCAGTACTGCGCGAGTGGAATCAATGGCCGGGGTTGATGATTAGAGTGGCATACACCGATGCTTTCCGCTCAGGGGGAAGCGGTGATAAACGATATGTCGCTTTGTGTCGGCTGAGCGAGGCGAAAATCTATCTCCTGCAACGTGAAGTATTTAGGTTATATTTCTTATTACTTTACTTACCGGTTTTATTATGAATATATCTTTTGGCTATTTTAAGGTCATTAATTAAATAAAAGAAAAGTACAGCCGATATAAAAACCGGTATCTTAAATAACTCGTGTAGTATGCCTGATACACTTCATGCTGACGGTGAGTTAGCTGCCTTTCCGGCTTATTTCATTGATTTCATCCTGAAGAGGTAACACGTATGTGTTAGAAACGTGTTATTCGGTAGTTCGAATTATTTGAGGAATAATATCTATTCGAAACAAGGAGTGTTAAATAAAATGGTTATTCAATACAAATCTATAAAAACAAGCGATGTATTTTTTCATTTTAGAGGTGTCAAATGAGTATTATTCGTAACATCAGGATTAAGATTATGATGCTAGCTATCCTGATTATATTTACTTTGTTATGGGGCGGCGTCTCTTTCTTCTCTTTGTATTCGCTCAACAGCCTGACGGACGAAATCGGCCTGACGAATGTGCAGCAAATTAACGGCGATATTATCAATGGCGCCAGTGATCGTTACTACAAAGTTAAATTGACGATGGATGAAGCGCTGGCTGCCGAAGATAACAGCAGCCGCGAGCACGCATTGCTTAACGAGGCCGCAGGCGATGTAGAGTTTTTGAAGGGTGGGTTGGCGCAATTTAAAGTGACTGACCATGCCAATATCAGCACGAAATCCATTGATGATATTTATAACAGCTCTTACCAGCTCTTCAGCGAAGCCATTGTGCCGATGCTGGACGCGGCCAGGCAGAATAATCACGATGCCTATGCAAAACTCATGTCGGAGAAATATAACCCGTTACGGGTAAAATTCACTACCGCCATCAATGAATACAATCAGATTATTAAAAATCTGAAAACGGAAGCGCAGGGGCGTATTTCAGCCTGGGTGTACTGGTGTAAGGTGACGCTGATCGTCGCCATGATTATCGGTTTAGGTGTGGTGTTATTAACCGACCGTTATCTGGCTATTCATATGGGGCGTCCGCTGGAGCAAGTGAAAGCGCATTTGCAAATTCTGTCGAATGGGCAATTGGATACCTCTGTCGATGATATGGGGCGCAATGAAGTGGGGCAACTCATTCCATTCGTTCACACCATGCAGAATAACTGGATAAAAACAGTCGCCGAGATTCGCCGAAGCGCCAGTGAGATTTATCATGGCAGCAGCGAAATCGCTGCGGGAAATAGCGACTTATCCTCACGCACCGAAGAGCAGGCCGCCGCGTTGAGTGAAACCGCCGCCAGCATGGAACAATTGAGCGCGGTGGTGAAACAAAACGCCGATAACGCTCAACAGGCCAGCGTGTTGGCTAAGGATGCCTCCACCGCCGCCAATAACGGCGGCGGCGTGGTGCAGGCGGTCAGTCACAGTATGCAAAATATTACCCAAAGCTCGCAGAAAATCGCCGACATCATCAACGTGATTGACGGTATTGCCTTCCAGACCAATATCCTGGCATTGAATGCGGCGGTCGAAGCGGCGCGTGCCGGCGAAGCCGGGCGAGGGTTTGCGGTGGTGGCGAGCGAGGTCAGAAGTCTGGCGCAGCGTAGCGCGCAGGCGGCGAAAGAAATCAAAACCCTGATCGACGAGTCGGTAGACAATGTCAAAAATGGTTACGAGCAGGTGTCGCTGGCCAGCAAGTCGATGGAAGATATCCTGAAGTCGGTCACCAATGTGACGGATATCATGGGGGAAATCGCGTCGGCATCCAGCGAGCAAAGCAAAGGGATTTCTCAGGTGGGAACGGCCATCACGCAAATGGACAGCGTAACGCAGCAGAACGCGGCGTTGGTTGAACAGTCTTCGGCGACGTCCGCCTCGTTGGAAGAGCAGGCTCACCACCTGAACGAGATTGTCGCGGTGTTCAGACTGCCCGGCGTAGCCGATGCATCGGCGGCGCGTCGGGTGCACAAACCGGCCGGCAAGGTGGCGGCGCTGACGAATCTGAACACGGCATCAGCACCGCAGAAATCCGGCGACGACTGGACATCGTTCTGATCCTTGCCGCGTCGGACGCGAGGCGAATCGAGATCGACCTGACGGGCGCGGCGACGAATGGGTGGCCGCGCCCGTTTTTTATCGGCATGTTTTTTATCGCAATTAATAGGCCGTGCAACCGAAACCGAACGTATCGCGTATGAGCGGCGATGATGGTCATCACACGTCGCCGTGCTACTGACGATACAGCCGTACTACTGGCAATACAGGCGAAACAGCTTGGCGAGTTGAGTACCCATCGGCGACAGCATGGTGTCTTTGCGCTGAATCAGATAGAAGGTGGCTTTGGGCAGCGGTTGCTCCAGTTCCAGTACCCGCAGACGTTCACCGAGAATCGGGTCGCGGATGACATCCCGTGACAGAATACTGATGAAGTCGGTTTTGGCGACCAGACTGACGCTCGACATCAGCGTTTCGCAGGTGACGCTGATACGCGGTGTCGTCGGTAACGTGGCAAAGAGATCAAACAGTTGCTTATAGTAACTGCCACGTGGCGTGGGCATGGTCCACTCGTAGTCCAGTAAATCCTCCAGCGAACGCGCTTGCTGAATCGGGTGATCGCGCCGCACCACCACGCAGTACTCCTTTTCCATCAGTTTTTCATATAACAGTTCGTTATCATAGGCTGAACCGGAATAGGTATTAACGGTAAAATCCAGCTCTCCTTGCCGCAACTCGTGGATCATCGCCACCAGTTGTCCTTCGGTGATCCGCAGTTTGACTTGCGGGTACAGCCGATGAAATCGGCTGACTACCTCCGGCATTACCGTGTGGGCGACGCTGGCGCCGACACCGATATTAACCCGCCCGCTGGCTTGTCCGAGCCGTTGCTGAATATCTTCGCGGGCGACGCGCAACTCTTCCATGATCAGACTGGCGTGGCGGAAATAGGCTTCGCCGCAGTCGGTCAACACCATGCCCTGACGGTGGCGCAGAAACAGGCGTGCGCCCAGACAGGCTTCCAGTTCCTGAATGGATTTGGTCAGCGCCGGCTGCGACAGGTTGAGCTGGCGTGACGCAGCCCGGATGCTGCCGTGGCGCGCCACTTCGACGAATGATTGCAACTGATGCAGCTTCACGTTCTGGCTCATCGCGTTCTCCTGGCTCTGTTTGGGTGATAACTACGATTTATCACGCCAAAGATCCTGACATCTTATTCACTCTGGTGGGTTTGTGTACATTTTTTTCAGTTGCATGACGGCGCGTGATGCGAACGTCATCGTTCAGGACACCACCAGAGAAAACAGGCTTATGCACTCAGATGCTCTTTATTCCGATTTATCACAACGCGTAGCACAACTTATTCCGTGGTTGCGGGAAACCCGCCGCGATTTGCATAAATATGCGGAATCCGGTTGGCTGGAATTCCGCACGGCGACACGGGTTGCCGAGGCGCTGCATCAGATGGGGTATCGGTTGCAGCTCGGGCGAGAGGTGATCAACGCCGACGCCCGCATGGGGTTGCCGCCGGACGAGGTATTGCAGGCGCAGGAACAGCGAGCGCTGGCGCAGGGCGCGCTGCCGCAGTGGTTGCCCTATTTCTCCGGCGGTTTTACCGGCATCGTGGCGACGCTGGACACCGGGCGTCCCGGCCCGGTTATCGGCTATCGCGTTGATATGGACGCGCTCGATCTGAACGAACAACTGGCGGACGATCACCGCCCCTTCCGCGATGGGTTTGCGTCTTGCAATAACGGCATGATGCACGCCTGCGGCCATGACGGCCATACCACTATCGGCCTGGGGCTGGCGCAGGTGTTGATGGCGATGCGCGATCAACTGTGCGGCACCATCAAGATTTTGTTCCAACCAGCGGAAGAGGGCACCCGCGGCGGTAAGTCGATGGCGGAAGCCGGCGTGGTGGATGACGTGGATTATTTCACCGCCATTCACATCGGCACCGGCATTCCGAACGGCCATCTGGTGTGCGGCAACGACACGTTTATGGCGACCACTAAGCTGGACGTCAGCTACCGCGGCGTGGCGTCTCACGCCGGCGGCCGACCGGAAGAGGGGCGCAACGCCCTGCTGGCGGCGGCGCAGGCTACGCTGGGGCTGCACGCCATTCCACGCCACAGCGGCGGTAGTTCACGCATCAACGTGGGTGTGCTGCAGGCCGGCACCGGGCGCAATGTGGTGCCGTCGCACGCCACCATGAAAGTAGAAACCCGCGGCGCCACCAACGAGGTTAACGAATTTATCTATCAACAGGCGTTGAAGGTGATCGAAGGGGCTGCGCTGATGCACGGCGTCGAGGTGGATGTGGCGCTGATGGGGGCCGCCCAGTGCAGCCAGCCCAGCCCGGAATGGGTGGCGTTTATTCACCGTCAGGCCGGGTTGGTCGGCGAGCTAACCCACATTATCGACCGTAAAGACGGCGCGGCGGGCTCGGAAGACGCCACCTACCTGATGGAGCGGGTAAAAGCGCACGGCGGCCTGGCTTCTTACGCGGTGTTCGGCACCGAACTCAGCGCCGGTCATCACAACGAGAAATTCGATTTTGACGAAAGCGTGATGGCGGTGGCGGTGAAAACGCTGGCGCTGCTGGCGCTCAATATCCGCACGTTTGGGGCGGCGTCATGACCCAGACGATCGTCGAATTTGTTAACGACATACTGGCCGCCCGCGAGCAACAGTTGGTCGCCATCGCCGATGATATCTGGGACCACCCGGAAACCCGGTTTACCGAGCACTACTCGGCCGAACGGCTGGCCGGCGCGCTGGAAGCGGAAGGCTTCAGCGTGCAGCGCGGCGTTGCCGGCATCGACACCGCGTTTGTCGCCAGCTTCGGCGGCGGCCGGCCGGTGGTGGCGCTGTTGGGCGAGTTTGACGCGCTGGCCGGGTTGAGCCAGCAGGCCGGTTGCGCAGTACCGACGCCGCTGGCGGCAGGCGGCAACGGTCACGGTTGTGGTCATAATTTGCTCGGCACCGCTGGCTTTGGCGGTGTATTGGCAGTGAAAGCCTGGCTGGAACAACATCCGCAGGTCGGGACTCTTCGCTTTTATGGCTGTCCGGGGGAAGAGGGCGGTTCCGGCAAAACCTTTATGGCGCGTGAAGGCGTGTTTGACGACGTGGACGCTGCGCTGACCTGGCATCCGGAAACCTTCAGCGGCATGTTCTGCACGCCGACGCTGGCCAATATTCAGGCCGCATTCCGTTTCAAAGGGGTGGCGGCGCACGCGGCGGCGGCACCGCATCTGGGGCGCAGCGCGCTGGATGCGGTAACGCTGATGAACACCGGCGCCAATTTCCTGCGTGAACACATCATTCCTGAAGCCCGAC
Organism: Dickeya sp. ws52; assembly: GCF_007210685.1. NCBI lineage: Bacteria > Pseudomonadati > Pseudomonadota > Gammaproteobacteria > Enterobacterales > Pectobacteriaceae > Dickeya > Dickeya sp. ws52. The sequence goes on along the minus strand of NZ_SZVX01000016.1, from coordinate 57,452 downwards.
TGCATTACGCCGTGACCGACACCGGCGGTCATTCGCCCAACGTGGTGCAGGCAGACGCCGAAGTGCTGTATCTGGTGCGTGCGCCGCAGATCGACCAGGCGCAGGCCATCTATGAGCGGGTAGTGAATATCGCCCGCGGCGCGGCGCTGATGACCGACACCACCCTGACGGTGCGTTTCGACAAGGCTTGTTCCAACTATGTCCCCAACCGGACGCTGGAACAGGCGATGTACGGCTTCGTGCAGGCGTTCGGCGTGCCGGCGTACAGCGCGCAGGAGCAGGATTACGCCGCCGACATCGTGCGGACGCTGAGCGCCGAAGACATCGCCAGCAATCTGGCGACCCTCGCCCGTACCGGCGGTGCGGCCGGTCAGGCGTTCAGCCGCTCGCTGAAAGGCCATGCGCTGACGACTCAGGTTGCGCCCTATGCACCGACCGAGGCCGTGCTTTCCGGCTCCACCGACGTCGGGGATGTGAGCTGGCTGGTGCCGACCGCCCAGTGTTTCAGTCCCTGCTATGCACTGGGTACGCCGCTGCATACCTGGCAAGCGGTGTCGCAGGGGCGTACCTCGCTAGCGCATAAGGGGATGCTGCTGGCGGCGAAAGTGATGTCGGCCACCGCGCTGGCGCTGTTTACCGATAGCGCACTATTGCAGGCCAGCCGGCAGGAATGGCAACAGCAACGTCAGGAAACGCCTTACCGCTGCCCGATCCCGGCCGGTATCCGGCCATCACCCTTAGCGCATTGATCTAACCGGTTTTTGTTGCTTTCCGATCCGGCAATGGCTGGCTCTTCGTTGCGTCGTTCCCGCAACACCGAGCCGGGCCGGATGCGCCAAAAAACGGATGGGAGAAAGGGCGATATTGCTGACAACTCCCTTAATTGCGAGGTGGCGGTTTTTTTCGGCGTCAAAAACTGTGCTGAGGCGAGCGACTTCGCCGGGTGAGCAGCATGGAGGCTGCGAAAGCTCGTGTCGCGTCGGGAACGCGTCACGAGCGACCCGAACAGCGAAGGCGAACGCAGAAGGCACCGCGAAGCGGCACAGTTTAGCCCCCAGCCAGTGGTCAAGGAGAGGCGGCGTTTGAGCCTCTCCTTGTCGGGCGTGCGATAAGGTTGCAAAGGGGCAACCGACGCTATCACGCACGAAATTTTCCACTGTTCTGACATGAGTTCGCCAGTGAGAGAAGCCATCGCGCCGTCGCCCGAAAGGCGATAACACGAATCACAACAACACAACCAGATAAAAATTCAGTACAGAGGGGAAAAACATGAGTGTGACAGCGGAAAGCCGTCAGCCGGGCGGACTATTTCAGTGGGTAGAGCGGGTGGGGAACAAAATTCCCAATCCATTTCTGTTGTTTGTCTATCTGATTGCCGTGCTGATGGCGGCCAGCGCGCTGTTTTCCTGGTTTGGCATTACCGCCACCAACCCGGCCAACGGTGAAGTGGTGCGGGTAAAAAACCTGCTCAGCGTGGAAGGGTTGCAATGGATATTGCCCAACGTCATCAAGAACTTCAGTGCCTTTACTCCGCTGGGCGCCATTCTGGCGCTGGTGCTGGGTGCCGGGCTGGCGGAGCGCGTCGGCCTGTTGCAAACGCTGATGTACAAAATGGCCTCGCGGGTCAGCGCCCGTTATGCCAGCTACATGGTGCTGTTTATCGCCTTTTTCAGCCACATTTCGTCGGATGCCGCGCTGGTGGTGATGCCGCCGCTGGGCGCGCTGATTTTTCTGGCGGTCGGCCGTCATCCGGTGGCTGGTCTGCTGGCGGCGATTGCCGGCGTCGGCTCCGGTTTTACCGCTAATCTGTTGATTGTGACTACCGATGTGCTGTTGTCGGGGTTGAGTACCGAATCGGCCAAGGTGATTAACCCGGCGGTACATGTCAGCGTCATTGATAACTGGTTTTTTATGGCGGCCTCGGTATTTGTGCTGACCATCGCCGGCGCGTTGCTGACGGACAAATTCATCGAGCCGCGTCTGCCGCCGTATCAGGGCGAGCGTAACGAAAACCTGTCCCGGTTGACGCCGGAACAGAACCGCGGCCTGCGCGCCAGCGGCATCGCCGCGCTGGTGTTCATTGCTATCGTGGCGCTGCTGGTGGTGCCGGAGTGGGGGCCGCTGCGCGATCCGGTCAAGCATACCGTTATGCCGTCGCCGTTCATTCAGGGCATCGTACCGCTGATCATTGCGTTTTTCTTTGTGGTGTCGATTCCTTACGGTGTGGTTACCGGTCAGATTAAGTCCCAGAATGACCTGCCGCAGCTGATGGTGGATCCGATGAAAGGCATGGCCGGTTTTATCGTCATGGTATTTCCGCTGTCGCAGTTCGTGGCGTTCTTCAACTGGAGCAACATGGGCAAGTTTATCGCCATCGGGCTGACCGACTTGCTGGAGTCGCTGGGGATGACCGGCATTCCGGCGTTTGTCGGGCTGATCTTCCTGTCGGCGTTTCTGTGTATGTTCATTGCCAGCGGTTCGGCTATCTGGTCGATTTTGGCGCCGATCTTCGTGCCGATGTTTATGTTGCTGGGCTTTCATCCGGCGTTTGCTCAGATTGTGTTTCGGGTGGCGGATTCCTCGGTGATCCCGCTGGCGCCGGTATCGCCGTTCGTTCCACTCTTTCTTGGCTTTTTGCAGCGTTATCACAAAGAGGCGCAACTGGGCACGTATTACTCGCTGGTACTGCCGTATCCGCTGGTGTTTTTTACCGTCTGGCTGGTATTGCTGCTGGCGTGGTATCTGCTGGGGCTGCCAATCGGGCCGGGGGTTTATCCGCATTTATAGTCGTCATACGGCGTGGCGTTGATTGAAAGCCGGCGATGTTACTCGCCGGTTTTTATTTATTATCAATGCATTAGTTTTTTCTGCTCTTTTTTTGTTATTTTTTAATCTAAATCGTTTGCTATTTAATTTTGAACGATGTAGAGTGGCGACCATGAACAGAAAAGATACCAACACCCAACCGACACTGAGTGATGACGCTTTCCAACTGGATGGTCAACTCTGTTTCGCACTCTACTCGGCGAATCTGGCGATGAACAAACTGTATCGCCGTTTGTTGACTGAGCTGAACCTCACTTATCCCCAGTATCTGGTGATGCTGGTGTTGTGGGAACGCGATGGGATAACGGTATCTGAGCTGGGCGAGCGCCTGTTTCTGGATTCCGCCACCCTGACGCCGCTGCTCAAGCGCCTGCAAACCGCAGGGCTGGTGACGCGTCGTCGCGGTACGGAAGATGAACGTCAGGTACTGATTGAGCTGACCGATGACGGGCGTGGTTTGCAGGATAAAGCGAAAGCGGTGCCGGAAGGCGTGTTCTGTGCATCGGAATGTAATATTGAGCAGTTACGTGCCATCAAGCACGATCTGGAAACGCTGCGCGCCAGCCTCATCAGACATATTTGATGAGTCGGTATGATGTAACGCGTGCTTGCCGGCCGCGTTTTTTTATAATCAATTAAGTAGTGTGCTATTTAATTTTTAACGATTTAAATCACCACGTAATCCACTCAAAGGAGTCACATGATGTCTATTGAAAAAGTTCTCTACGTTGCTCATGCCCAGGCGACCGGCGGTCGTGACGGACGTGCGGTCTCTTCCGATCAGCAATTGGATGTCAAATTGACCACCCCGCGCGAGCTGGGCGGTGCCGGCGGTGAAGGCACCAACCCGGAGCAACTGTTCGCTGCCGGCTACTCTGCCTGTTTCCTGGGGGCGCTGAAGTTCGTCGGCGCACGCGACAAGGTGTCGATTCCGGCGGGCACCACCATCAATGGCAGCGTGGGGATCGGCGCGATTCCGAACGGCTTCGGCATTGAAGTTGAACTGAAAATTACGCTACCGGGTCTGGACCGTGCGGTAGCGGAAGATCTGGTACAGAAAGCGCATATCGTCTGCCCGTACTCCAACGCGACACGCGGCAACATCGACATAACACTGACTGTTATCTGAGTCAGACAAGAAGTAAACATAACTAATTAAAAAATATACTTTTTTCACTTAACACCAGGGTCATTCATCATGAAAAAATGCCTTGTCGCGGCCTTGCTGGCCGCCGTAACCGGAAATGCCGCCGCAGCGGATAACAACGCGCCGTACGCCGAACGTCACGTGCAGACGTTTCTGGGCAAACTGAACGCGGGCGGCGGTAAACCGATTGAACAGTTGTCGCCGGCCGAAGCGCGTGAAGTGCTGGTCGCGGCGCAGGCGGGCGCGAACCTGCCGGCGGCCGACGTCACCCAGAAGACCATTACCGTCGACGGCCAGAAGATCCCGCTGATTATCGTCAAACCGGCGGGCAGCACCGGTGTGCTGCCGGTATTCATGTTCTTCCACGGCGGCGGTTGGATCCTGGGTGACTACCCGACGCATGAACGCTTTGTGCGAGATCTGGTGGTACAGTCCGGCGCAGCGGCGGTGTTCGTCGATTACTCGCGGTCGCCGGAGGTGCATTATCCGGTGGCGATTCGTCAGGCGTATGCCGCAACCCGCTGGGTAGCGGAGAACGGTAAAGAGATCGGCGTTGACGGCTCACGGCTGGCGCTGGCAGGTAACAGCGTAGGCGGCAACATGGTGGCGGCGGTGGCGCAGCAGGCCAAACAGGCCGGCGCACCGCGTATTCGCTATCAGGTGATGTTCTGGCCGGTGACCGACGCCAACTTTGACACCGCGTCTTACCAGCAGTTCCAAAAAGGGTATTTCCTGAGCCGCAGCATGATGGAATGGTTCTGGGATGCCTACACCACCGACGGCAAGCAGCGCCGCGATGTGCTGGCCTCACCGTTGCAGGGCACCCGCGAGCAGCTGAAAGGCTTGCCGCCGGCACTGATTCAAACCGCGGAACTGGACGTGCTGCGCGACGAGGGCGAAGCCTACGGCCGTAAGCTGGATGCCGCCGGGGTCGATGTCACCGTTACGCGTTATAACGGCATGATCCATGACTTCGGTCTGTTGAATGCGCTGAGTGATGTGCCGGCCACCCGTGCCGCGCTGTTGCAGGCGTCCACCGAACTGCGCGAACGACTGAAATAATCTCTCCTCTCCCCGGCGTCGGCCGGGGAATCAGGAATCCGGTAAACTGGCGCCGGTAAACTACAGTACTTTGTTGAGAAAGCGGACGGTGCGCGGATGGGCCGGATGGTTCAGCACCTGATGCGTGTCACCGTGTTCCACGATTTTGCCGTCCACCATAAACACCACCTGATCCGCCACTTCACGCGCGAAACCGATCTCATGGGTGACGATCACCATCGTGACGCCCGATCGCGCCAGATCCTTGATTACGTCCAGTACCTCGCCCACCAGTTCCGGGTCCAGCGCCGAGGTGGGCTCGTCAAACAGCATCACTTTAGGGTTGAGCGCCAGCGCGCGGGCGATGGCGATACGCTGTTGCTGCCCGCCGGACAGATGGCGCGGATACGCATTCGCCTTGTGGCGTAATCCGACCCGGTCCAGCAATGCCAGCGCCACACTCTGTGCCTGCGCGCGACGGTACAGCCGGTGCACCCGCGGCGCTTCAATAATGTTTTCCAACACCGTCAGGTGCGGGAACAGGTTAAAGTTCTGGAAGACGTAGCCGACGCCGAGGCGCTGGCGCAGAATCTCCCGCTCTTTCAGCTCATACAACGTATCACCTGCGCGGCGATAACCGATGTAGTCACCGTCGATACGGATGGTGCCTTCGTCCACCCGCTCCAGATGATTGATGGTGCGCAGCAAGGTGGATTTGCCGGACCCCGACGGCCCGATAATCACCGTGACCGAGCCGGGCGGCAGTGTCAGGTTGATGTTATCCAGCGCCCGGTGTGTGCCGAACCACTTACCGACCCCCTGAATGTCGATCCGGCCTTGGTGGGTGACGGCGCGGGGTGCGGTACGCGCAATCGAATAGAGATCAATAGCTTCAGACATGTTGCTTCTCCCTGAAAATCAGCGACGACGATGTGCGGTCAGGCGCTGAAATAGCCGCCGCAGCGGATGTGTCGGCGTTTCCCGCACCGCGCCGCGGGCGACATAGCGTTCGACAAAATACTGCAACACCGACAGCACGCTGGTGATCACCAGATACCAAACGGTGGCGACCATCAGCAGCGGAATCACCTGCTGAGTGCGGTTGTAAATCACCTGCACGGTGTAAAACAGCTCCGGTAGCGCCAGCACGTACACCACCGAGGTGCCCTTGGCCAGGCTGATGATTTCGTTGAAACCGGTCGGCAAAATCGAGCGCAACGCTTGCGGCAGAATAATTCGCCAGGTGCGGCGATAACCCGGCAAGCCGAGTGCGGCGGCGGCTTCGAACTGCCCGGCGTCGACGCCGAGAATGCCGCCGCGGATGATTTCGGCGGTGTAGGCCGATTGCACCAGCGTCAGCCCCAGCACCGCCACGGCGAACGGGCCGAGCGCGTCAATGGTCGGATAGCGGAAAAACTCAATGGAAGTGAAGGGGATACCCAGTGCCAGCGCGTCGTACAGGTACGAAAAGTTGTAGAGGATAATCAGCACCAGAATCAGCGGCAGCGATCGAAACAGCCAGATATACAACCAGGCCAGCGTGCTGAGTAAGGCGGACGACGACAACCGCGCCAGCGCCAGCCCGGTGCCGGCGATAATACTGAACAGGGTGCCCAGCAGCGTCAGCAGCAGGGTGCGCCCCAGCCCTTCCACAATCACCGGGTTAAAGAAATAGCTGGCGAACACCGGCCATTCCCAGCGGCCGTTGAGCGCCACCGACTCGGCAACGCCGGCGAAAATAAACAGCGAAAACAAGGTGCCGGCGATACGCAACGGATAGCGGGCCGGTACCACGCGTAACGCTGGCGAAGGGGCATCCGCCGGATGCCGTACAAAGGGGATTGATGACGTCATAAGCGTATCCTTATTACCCGACGGCCTGTTCATGTTGCGCCGCCCGGCTAGCCGACGGCTCATACAGCGGTTTACGAAACGGCAACCGGCCATCGTGCGGCGGCAGGCTGTAATATTCCGGGTCGAGTTGAGTATCGAACTGCGGCAGATAGCCTTCGTTCAGGTACAACCCAACCGCTTCCGGCTGACGGAAACCGGTGGTCAGGAACAGCTCCTGATAGCCCAACCGGCGGGCATGGTGTTCCAGTTCACGCAGTACCCGCCTGGCCAGCCCCTGACGGCGCAGGGTTTTGTCGGTCCAGATCCTTTTGAGCTCGGCAGTGGCGACGTCGTAGCGTTTGAACGCGCCGGTGGCGATGGGGCGTTCGTCGCGCAGCAATACGATAAAAATACCGTCGGGCGGTAAATACAGCCCGTGATCTTCCGAATCCTGATGGGCGAAATAGTCGCCATAGCGTTGGCGGTATTCGGCAAATAACCCGTCCAGAACCGGGGTAATGCGCGGGTCTTCCGGGTCGGTAATGATGAAACGTTCGTCAGACATGGTGTTCTCCCTGTACGGCCGGATGCGGATTACAGCGGCGTGTCGCCCAGACCCGGTGGGTTGATTGCCGAGCGGCTGATGCGCTCCACGCTTTCCCCCCAGCGGTTCAGCACCCGGTCGTATTCGCCGCCCTGAATCACACCGTTGAGCGCGCTATTGAGCGCGGTCACCAGACCGTTGCCTTTGCGGGTGGTCACCGCGATGTGCGCCACCTGCGGCCAGCCGCCGTTGACGGTGCCCACCAGTCGGGTTTGCCCGTGCAGCGCTGCCGCATAGGCGCCGGTGACGTTCGGGCCGAACGTGGCGTCGGCGCGGCCGGACTGAATACTCAGGTTGGCGGCGGCGGCATCGGTGACGTAGACCGGCTGGAACGGCGGTAAGCCGGCCGCCTGGTTTTGCTTGTCCCAGTCGAGCAGGATGGCTTCCTGATTGGTGCCGGAACCGACGATAATCTTCAGCCCGGCGATATCTTTGGCGCTCTGGATTGTCTGGATCTTACTGCTGGACTTCACGTAGAAGCCCAATGTGTCGGCGCGGTAGGTGGCAAAGTCAAAACGTTCTTTACGCGCTTTGGTGACGGTCACGTTGGTGATGGCGACATCGTACTTGCCGGAGGCGACGCCTAGCGGCCAGTCTTCCCATGAGGTCGCCACCAGATTCAATTCCAGCCCGAGGCTGTCGGCCACCAGCCGGGCGATATCCGGTTCGCTGCCGATGAGGCTTTTGTTGTCGTCGGCCAGAAAAGCCAGCGGCGGCGAGGAGCCTAATGCCGCCACGGCGACGGTGAGTTTACCCGGTGCGACAAACCTGAACCCCGGCGGGATCTGCGCGATGGCCTGCGGGTTTTTGGGCGCATGGATCGGTTGTCGGTTAGCGTTGAGATCAATGCCGGCGGCCTGTGCGCTGCCGAGCAATAGCCAGCCGCCAAACAGCGTGGCGACCAGGCGGTAAAACGAATGAACAGCGAGAGTCTGCATAGCGTATTTCCTTAACAATAAAAACCTCAGCGGAAGGACGAACCGCGTTACTCGTCCAGTAGCGTGGTGTGGCGCGCGTTCACGGTGCCGTTTCCTCTGTTGGCTGGCGGGCAGCGGCGTAACGGTTAACCGGATACTCCAGCGCCAGGCTTTCCCGCAACGTGTAACCGGGATAGTCACGGCGGAATACACCGCGCTGTTGCAGCAACGGCACCACCTGATCGACAAACCGGGTGAAGTTGTCCGGCGTGGCGCTCTGGATGATGAAGCCGTCGGCGGCGCGCTGTTCGAACCACAGTTGCAGCCCGTCCGCCACCTGTTGCGGCGTCCCGCCGAACAGCGGGCGTGGCGTAGTGGCTTCCAACGCCACCTGACGCAGGGTTAATCCGCGTTCGCGGGCGTTGCGTTTGATTTCATCGGTGGTGCTGCGAAAGCTGTTCTGACCCAGTGCGCCGATATCCGGAAACGGCTCATCCAGCGGGTGCTGCGAGAAGTCGTAGTGTTCGAAGTAGCGGCCGAGGTAATTCAGTGCATCTTCAATAGTGACCAGTGCGGCGGTGTTCTGATATTGGCGCTCCACGTCTTCTGCGTCGTCGCCCACCAGCACGCTGACGCCCTGAAAGATATGCAACTGGTCTTCGCGCCGCCCGTGTTCTGCAAGCTGTTGCTTGACGTCGCGGTAAAACGCCTGCGCTTCCGTCAGCGTGTGTTGGTGGGTGAAGATGGCATCGGCGTGGCTGGCGGCCAGTTTCTTGCCGTCATCCGACGCCCCGGCCTGAAAGATAATCGGGCGGCCCTGCGGTGTACGCCCGATATTGAGCGGCCCGGCGACGGAGAAGAATTCACCCTGATGATTCAGCGGATGCAGCTTTTGCGGATCGAAGAAGCGGCCGCTGGCCTTGTCACGGATAAACGCATCGTCTTCCCAGGAATCCCACAATCCTTTGACCACCTGTAGAAACTCATCGGCGATGCGGTAGCGCAGGGCGTGTTCCGGGTGCCGGGCACGGGAAAAGTTTTTGGCCGACCCTTCCAGCGGCGAGGTCACCACATTCCAGCCGGCGCGGCCTTGGCTCAGGTGGTCGAGGCTGGCGAATTGGCGCGCCGTGGTGAACGGCTCGCTGTAGGAAGTGGACAGCGTGCCGACCAACCCGATGTGATGGGTTGATGCCGCCAGCGCCGACAGCAACGTCAGCGGCTCAAAGCGGTTCAAAAAATGGGGGATGGATTTTTCGTTGATATACAAACCGTCAGCCACAAAGGCGAAGTCGAATTTGCCCTGCTCGGCTTTTTTCACCGTATCCAGTACGAAGCCGAAATTGATGCTGGCGTCCGGCACTACGCTGCTGTGCCGCCATGCCGACATATTTCCGGCCGCGCCCTGCAAGATGACCCCCAGCCTCAACTGACGCCGGCCAGGGTTCGTGTTGTTTCCGGGAATGGTTTTTTCACTCATCAGTGTTGCTCCCTACAGCGAAATTTGGCGAAAGAGAATCCGTCTCCGGCACGGGTAACGCGCGGGAGAAACCCTATATTCAGTTGGTTAATGGCGAGTTAAGAAAACTGAAAAGTACTATTGATGAGCGGATCCGGGATGTAAAACAACAAATCTGAATATGCCAAAGCAAAAAATATCTCAGAGGGTTTTGTGATTTGTTTATTCAGAAATTGACGCTAAAGCGATAAGGAAAAGAAATAGGAATGCCTGTTGAATAGTTTCATACCGTGAAAAATAGGTGATTTACTTTTTTGATTATTTTTTATCTCACTGTTGGGTAGTGAAGTTTGTACTAAATAAACACGATTTTGTTATTTATGGATTTTTATCGCGTATGAAAATATGCAAAAAATTCAGGCCCGGATCAAAAAAGGGAAATATATGGATTATCGTCTTGGCTTATTAGATCAAAGCCCGATTGCGCAGGGGATGACGGCTGCCGACGCGCTGGCGCAGACTACGGCCTTGGCCGGTGTCGCCGAAACGTTGGGATACTCCCGTTTCTGGGTCTCTGAGCATCACAATTCCGATGTTCTGGCGGGGGCGTCGCCGGAAGTGTTGATAGCCTGGCTGCTGGCCCATACCCGGCACATCCGCATTGGGTCCGGCGGGGTGATGCTGCAACACTACAGCCCTTATAAAGTGGCGGAGAATTTTCATGTACTGTCGTCGCTGGCGCCGGAACGCGTCGATCTTGGCGTGGGTAAAGCCCCCGGCGGTTTTCCGCTGTCGACTCGAGCGCTGCAACAAGAAACCGACCCGACGCGTCAGGTAGCGTTTGACGATAAACTGCGACAACTGAACGCGCTACTGGAGCCGGTGCTTTCAGATCATGACGGCTTGTCTGCTACGCCATTACCGCCGGCACCGCCGACGCGCTTTTTGCTGGGAGCCAGTGCAGACAGTGCGCGTCTGGCGGCATCGTTGGGATGGCATTTTGTGTTCGCCGGGTTTATCCAGCCCAGCGAGCGTGTGCTGACCGAAACGTTACTTGCCTGGCGCGACTATCGGCCTGAACACGCGCAGGCGCTGTTGTCGCTGTCGGTTGTCGTGTCAGGCAGTCACGATGAAGCCAAAGCATTGGCGGGTGAGCGTTATAACTACAAGGTGTACATCGGTGATCGTGCGCCACTCAATGTGCTGACGCAGGAACAGGCGGACAGACTGGTGCAACAATCCGGCAGTGCGCTGTTCCGTATTGAAAAGCAGGCGCAAAATATTCTGTACGGCACCACGCAGGAGGTCCATCACCAGTTGCAGTATTACCATCAACGTTTCGGCATCGACGAGTTCATCATCCATACCCCTATCGACGACCCGACCGCACGCCTGACCTCGATCCGTGGTCTGGCGGCCGGGCTTAGGGGATAGGGTTCACTTCGGGTGAGAAGGTTTCCTGTCTGGCGCCGTCCTGCCTGATAGCCAGCAGCATTTCCAGCAGGCTGGGGTAATTAAACAAGCCGGAAAAATCGAGCGGATGCGCTCTGTCGCCGCTGGGCAAAATATGGCATTGCAATTCCCGCTCGTAGTGACGCGGGTATTGGGCTTTTTCAATGGCGGGCAGCGAGCGGTAATTTTTCAGTACGGCGGTGAAAAAGTGAATTTGCCAGTGCGGATGGCCATAATTGAGCCGAGCCTGCGTGACAATATGCCGGCGCCAGGCTTGGTCCTGAGTATAGGCTTCGCTCCATGCGGCCCGACGTTCATTCAGGGTAAATTCGCCGCTGTCATCGTAGACAATCAGCGATAATTGGTGATAAGTCAGCCCACTGAACGGGTTGGTGCCCGCACCGTTGACAAAGGCGGCAGCCTGACGGGTACGAGCCAAACGCTCGCGGACATCATCTGCGGGCAATTCCGTATGATCATGCTGATAACTATCATCATCTTCTATGCCGGTGAGTTGATCGAGCAACGCACGGGCTTTTTGGTACAATTCCTGTCGGCTCATTGCCGCCTCTCGGGCGCAGGCGCGTCCGGCGGCGGCATGTAATTGCCGCTCGAGTAGGGAAGATAAGAATATATTACTATCTGGCATCAGCGTACTCTCCAGAAATGAACCAGCAACCTGCTTCTCAAAAGCCTGAGTAAAAATGAAAGGGTGGTTGTGGTGTTGTCGAGTAATATACCTTTCATTTTTCAGGTTACCGATGATTAGCCCCACAGCGCCAATCCATAGCGTTGTTCAAAACACAACACTGTTTATCCTGCAACTCGAATTATTTCGGGTATAACGCTATTTGAAACTGACTGTATTATTTTTAGTATCGGGTGTCAGCCATTGATGTTTTATTCAATGTCGGCTTAATTTGCCAGAATGAAGGGGCGCGCTCAATCAGATTTTATGTCTACACCCGTCATACTTCAAGTTGCAGGTGCGTTGGCTGCGTTCGTTCACCCGAATCACTTACCTGAGTAAGCTCATCGGGATTCACTCTCTTGCCGCCTTCCTGCAACTCGAATTATTTTGGGTCTAAAACCTCTTATTTATTTCATTAACGAAATATATGCCAAATCATGGCGGGGTAATCTTTGCCTCTCTCATCATTGCTGGGGCCGGCAACGAGATGAAGCATTGTCTGTGAAGTACGGTCTGGCTGGTGATATTATAAGCAAACAAAGCCGAGGGGTGAAAAAGGGCTTGCCAGCGGGTGATAACCGGTCCATAATCAGCGCCATTCCAAACGCCTTAACGTGTTAAAGCCTTTATAATCAGTAGATTACAAAGAATTAGGTACATTGAGGCTGTTTGAATGACCATCCTAAGCGGGAATAGCTCAGTTGGTAGAGCACGACCTTGCCAAGGTCGGGGTCGCGAGTTCGAGTCTCGTTTCCCGCTCCAAATTCTTATCGATATCTTCTCTTTTATCCATCCTGTATAAGCCATAAGCGACTGTTATTTGGCGTTACTGTGATTTGATATATCATCGGCGACACGTTTTTCTACTGATAACGACACCATGATGACACCCATTTTGCTGCTGGATTCCCGTGCGGATGAACTGCGGGATGTGCTGCATGACGCCGCCCCGGACCTGACGCTTTTCATAGGTTCAGGCGAACCTGAGCAGGCTGCTGCGTGCGACATTTGGGTCGGTGAGCCGGATAAAGCCGCACGGTTACTGGCTCAGGGCGTGAAACCGCGCTGGCTGCAATCCACCTGGGCCGGGTATCGGCCGTTGCTGGCAACCGAGCTACCGCGTGATTATCGGTTAAGCCGGGCCGTCGGTGTGTTTGGTCAACCTATTGCCGAATATGTCATTGCTTATTTGTTGCAGCATGAGTTGCATTTGTCGCAACGTGAACGAAGCCAGCAGCGCGGAGAGTGGAAAAAGCTCTTGCCGGGTTCGCTGTTCGGCCGCCGGGTACTGATTGTCGGTGCAGGCGATATCGGCCGGGAAGTCGCGACTTTTTTGCAGCCCTTTGGCGTTGTACTGCAGGGGATAGCTCATTCACCGCGTGCGTTGCCGATGTTTGAACGCATGGAAGGATTGCCGGCGCTTGAGCAGGCGGTGGCGTCTGCGGATTATGTCGTCAACATTTTACCGGATACGTCGGCGACGAAGGACATCTACCATGCCGGAATATTCGCTGCGATGAAACCCTCGGCACTCTTTATCAATGTTGGCCGTGGTACGGCGGTGGTGGATGCCGATTTGTGCACGGCCTTGCATGAGGGGCAGATAGCGGGCGCGGTGCTGGATGTGTTTCGGCAAGAACCTCTGCCGGCTGCACATCCGTTCTGGCGCACGCCGAATCTCACCATCACCCCACATGTTGCCGGTCCGCTGGTGCCGGCCAGACTGGGAGCATTATTTCTGGATAATCTGCCGCGTTTTCAGCAAGGGCTGGCGCTGGCGGGGGAAGTGGATTTTTCACGTTCTTACTGATGGCTGGGCGCCGATTACCGGGGGAGGGATAAAATTGTATTTTCCCTCTTGTCAGAATGAATGGATTGGTTCATAATGCTGCCCTCTTTGCGATTCAGCTTTTAAAATACAATTAAATCAATAAGTTAATTGTAACGTCATAAAAGCGATGCAAAATATGTCTACGCCGGTTTGCGTTTGTCGAAAAAGCGTCAATACTTAAGCGTCGCGTGTGCGGGAATAGCTCAGTTGGTAGAGCACGACCTTGCCAAGGTCGGGGTCGCGAGTTCGAGTCTCGTTTCCCGCTCCAAATTTTATCCCTTCTTTTTTTGATTATCGTCATATCGTTTTTCTGCATATATTCATACTTTTCTGAACAGACTTATCCACAGGCTGAAAATAGGTCTTGTGCGTCGGCACAGGCACATCATAAAAAGCGCATTAATTCAACTAATTGAAATAAAAAGAAAAATTTATAATAAAAAACACTGTATAGATCACTTGTACTTTTTGTGATGATTGATTGACAACGCTTTTTTAAAATTATCCACAGGAAAATGGTTCAGTATCGTCAAAGCATTACGGCGGGAAATATCAGGCATCTCGCGGCAAACCTTTTTCGACTGCGCGGATAAGTCGCTTCTTCTGCGGCAACTGGACATCAACGGTATGTTGTTCGCGCCGGGCCCGTTGTTGACGGATGGCCCATTGAATATGCTCGTCCAGCAATACGCTTTCTCCCAGTCGGTTCTGCAGCGCCAGTACAATCTTGTCTTCATAAGGTGCGTTGCCCAGTGCGACGGCAATGTTTCGCAGCCAGCGTTCGTGGCCGATGCGTCGAATAGCGGAACCTTCCGTGACCCGCAGGAAACGGGCTTCATCCCAGCTAAACAGTTCCAGTAACTCCGGTGCGTGCAACGCGGCTCGCGGGCTGAAATCGGGTTCGTCGGTGAGTTGTGAAAAGCGGTTCCAGGGGCAAATCAACTGGCAATCGTCGCAGCCGTAAATGCGGTTTCCCATTAAAGGACGCAGTCCCTCAGGAATCGCGCCTTCCAGTTCAATCGTCAGGTAGGAAATACAACGTCTGGCGTCAATGGTATAAGGCTCGACAATCGCGCCGGTAGGGCACGTCGTCATGCAGGCGACGCATTTACCGCACTGTTCTTCAACCGGCTGGTCTACCGGTAACGGTAAGTCAATCAGCAGTTCTCCCAGAAAGAACCAGGAGCCGGCTTCCCGGTTTAGCACCAGTGAGTGCTTGCCAACCCAGCCAAGCCCGGCCTTGGCGGCTAGCGGCCGTTCCATGATCGGCGCTGAGTCGACGAAGGGGCGAAATTGCAATTCGCCGCAGTGCGCCTGAATCCGGTCGCCCAGTTTTTTCAGCCGCTGGCGCAGTAACTTATGATAGTCGCGCCCCAATGCATAACGGCTGACATAACCGAGGTGCGGATTTTTCAGCGTACTGGCAAACGCCGCTTTGGCCGGCAAATAGTTCATGCGCACGCTGATGACGCGTAACGTGCCGGGCAACAGTTCATGCGCCCGCGCCCGCATCATGCCGTGGCGCGCCATCCATTCCATTTCACCGTGGTATTGTTTATCAAGCCACGCCTGTAGCCGAGGTTCTTCATGAGACAAATCGGTGTCGCAAATCCCTACATGCTGGAAACCCAATTCCAGCCCCCATTGTTTGATGAGTAGTGCGAGTTCGTTGAGATCGTAGGGGTATGCCATGCGTAACCATTAGGGAAAAGACCGAGGGCTGATTTTACCATTGGTTGCCCGAATAGGGTTCGTGCTGAATCGTATTCGGCGAATCGTTATACTTGTCATACTGCAACTCGAATTCTTGGGGATATATCTTTCCTTATCCCTGCATATGGCGCTTCCCGGCAGACCTTGCTAAGTTGAGGCGCACAATTCTACTACCGACGGAGGGATGACATGCATCAGGATCAACGCGTGTATCAGCCCGGCGGATCATCACCCGACCTGCCTCATATTGTCTTTTTGCCTGACTGGTTGCGCCGCGAGGAGCCGCAGGCGGCGGAGTCCGTCGGTGTTTCACTGCATAGGTTAATGCAACGCGCGGGAGACGCGGCCTTTCGCATCGCCCGGCGGCAGTATCCTGCGGCCCGGCATTGGCTGATTCTGTGCGGGCATGGCAACAATGGCGGTGATGGGTATGTGGTCGCCGCGCTGGCGCGTGCCGCCGGTATAACGGTAACGGTGATTGCGGCGAGCAGCGAGCGGCCTCTGCCGCCGCAAGCGCATCTGGCGCGCCAGGCATGGCGCGATACCAACGGTAGCGAGCAGCCTGGCGATGCGCCGTGGCCGGATGGCGTCGATTTGATCATCGACGGTCTGCTGGGAACCGGGCTGACATCCGCCCCGCGGGCACCCTATGACGCACTGATCGTTCAGGCTAATCGCCATCCGGCGCCGATCGTCGCGCTGGATATCCCCTCTGGATTGAATGCACAAACCGGCGTTTATGCCGGTGCCGTGATTCATGCCGCACATACGGTGACCTTTATCGCGCTGAAACCCGGTTTATTAACCGGCCAGGCGCGGGATGTTGTCGGCCGGCTCCATTTCCATGATTTAGGGCTGAGCGATTGGCTGGCGCAACAAACGGCGCCGATTACCCGTTTAAGCGCAGCCTCGCTGACGCAATGGCTGAAGCCGCGACGTCCGGGCGCGCACAAAGGCGAGCACGGTCGATTATTGATTATCGGCGGCGACGACGGCACCGGTGGCGCGGTTTTTATGGCGGGTGAGGCGGCACTACGTAGTGGCGCCGGTCTGGTGCGAGTGCTTACTCACAAAAATTATCTGGCCGCGTTACTGGTGTCTCGCCCGGAATTGATGGCGCAGGAGCTGACCACTGATACGGTAAAAGCAGGAATAGCCTGGGCGGATGTGGTGGTTATCGGTCCCGGTTTAGGCCAGCGTGAGTGGGGCAAAAACGCACTGCGAATCGTGGAAAATTGTAACAAATCCATGTTATGGGATGCTGATGCGCTCAACCTGCTGGCAATCAGCCCGTATAAACGTCAGAATCGCGTTTTGACGCCACATCCCGGCGAAGCGGCCCGTCTGTTGAACTGCCGGATTGCCGATATCGAAAGTGACCGCTTACTTGCCGCACAACGTCTGGTTAAACGCTATGGCGGCGTGGTGGTGCTAAAAGGCGCCGGGACGGTGCTGGCGAGCGAGCAAGGGGCTTTATCCATCGCCGATGTGGGGAATCCCGGTATGGCGACCGGCGGCATGGGCGACGTGCTGGCGGGGATGATTGGGGCGATGCTGGCGCAAGGGTTGTCGTTGTACGATGCGGCCTGCGCCGGTTGTGTGGCCCACGGTGCGGCGGCCGATTGGCTGGCGCAGCGGCAGGGCACACGCGGGATGTTGGCAACCGATTTGATGGCGGTATTGCCGCAGTATGTAAATCCTGAGCGGATATCCTTAGAAAATACAGAATGAAAACGCTTTTGTTACCTTTGCCGGATGAGGCAGCCACGATTGCGCTGGGGGCGGCGTTAGCCAAAGCCTGCGAGCGCGCTACCATTATTTATCTACTGGGTGATCTGGGGGCAGGAAAAACGACGCTGAGCCGTGGGTTCCTGCAGGCATTGGGTCATCAGGGCAATGTGAAAAGCCCGACGTATACACTGGTGGAGCCTTATGCGCTGCTGCCGCGTCCGGTATATCACTTCGATCTTTATCGGCTGGCTGACCCGGAAGAACTCGAGTTCATGGGGATTCGCGATTATTTGTCGCAGGATGCGCTCTGCCTGATTGAGTGGCCGCAGCAAGGCGCGGGTATCCTGCCGGATGCGGATGTCGAGTTGCTGCTCAGTTATCAGGGGGCGGGCCGGCAGGCGGAGATCACGGCGCGTACACCGCAGGGCGAGCGCATGGTGGCGACGCTGATTGCGCAATCGGAGCAAGACGCGTCATGACTGTGCGGTTAATCAACGCTCTGTCCGGGCTTTTGCTGGTGTTGTCCTGGCCGTTGTGGGCGAGCAGTTTGACTGATATCCGGGTGAATAACGCCGCCGGCGAAGCGGTTGTGACGCTGAGTTTCAGCGGTCAGCCGGTATATGAATATTTTTCGTTGGATAACCCCAGCCGGATCGTTATCGATATCAGCCAGTCTGGTGTGATAAAAGGGCTGCCGCTGGCGTTTAACGGCCAAAACCTGATTTCCCGCATCCGTTCCAGTAATGCTAAGGATCCGAAAAGCCTGCGTCTGGTATTGGACCTGACGCAGAAGGTGCAGGTTAAATCGGCGAAAGAAGGCAATGGCGCTGTTTTCACGCTGACGGGTGAACGCAAACCCTCGGCTCGCAAGCCAGTCGTGCAATCTGCGCAACCCTCGGCACAGGCCGGGCGTAATCCTTTGGTTCCTCAGTCATCCTCGGCCGCGGTTGCCGCCGCACCGACCCGTGTTTCGGGGCGGGCAGGCAACGGCGAGAAAATCATTGTGGCGATTGATGCCGGTCACGGTGGTCAGGACCCGGGGGCTTCCGGCCCCGGAGGGCTGCATGAAAAAAACGTCACTATCTCGATAGCGCGTAAGCTGCGGGCCATTATGAGCGCCGATCCGGCGTTCAAACCGGTGTTGACCCGCGATGGCGACTACTTTATTTCGGTGATGGGGCGCTCCGACGTGGCGCGTAAACAAGGCGCGAATCTGTTGGTCTCTATTCATGCCGATGCCGCGCCCAATCGCGGTGCGACCGGCGCCTCCGTATGGGTACTATCCAATCGGCGTGCCAACAGTGAAATGGCAAACTGGCTGGAACAACACGAAAAACAATCCGAGCTGTTGGGTGGGGCGGGTGATTTGCTGGCCAACAGCGCTGCCGATCCCTACCTGAGCCAGGCGGTGCTGGATCTGCAATTCGGGCATTCTCAGCGGGTAGGCTACGATGTGGCGGTAAAAGTGCTGCGTGAGTTGCAACGGGTCGGCAGTCTGCATAAGCGCCGACCGGAGCACGCCAGCCTGGGGGTGTTGCGTTCACCGGATATTCCGTCGTTACTGGTGGAAACCGGGTTTATTTCTAATCCGAGCGAGGAACGGCTGCTGGGCAGCAACGAGTATCAGGAAAAAATCGCCAACGCCGTCTATCAAGGGTTGCGTAGCTATTTCCAGACTCATCCGTTACAAAACGTCCCAAAGCAGGAAAACCGTCCGCTCGCCCCGCAGACGGTGAAACAGACAACAACCGCTGAGCCGGCGCAAATCGCAACGGGGACCACGCTGCGCCATACCGTGGCGACCGGAGAAACTCTGTCGGGAATCGCTACGCGTTATGGCGTCAGTATGGATGCCATCCGTGAAATTAACCGCCTGAAAAAAGACGTGGTCTGGGTGGGGCAGCGGCTGAAGATTCCTGCCGGCGCGTCATCGGTGGCCACGGCGAAGGCGGCGTCGAAGGGGAAAAACGCTGCAACCGCGCCGGCGCCACAGGCGAAGAAAAGCGCAACTGTGATAAAACACAAAGTCGTACGGGGCGATACGCTGAGTGATATTGCCGCCCGATACGGCGTAAGCATGAAAGCGATCCAACAGGCGAACAACCTGTCTTCCGGGACGGTGCAGTTGGGGCAAACGTTGATTATCCCTTCGGCCTGAGCCTGAGGAAACGAGGAGAATCCATGCCGATTCAGGTGTTGCCACCCCAGTTGGCGAACCAGATCGCTGCCGGCGAGGTGGTGGAGCGGCCCGCTTCCGTCGTCAAAGAGCTGGTGGAAAACAGTCTGGATGCCGGTGCGACGCGAATCGATATCGATATCGAACGTGGCGGCGCGAAGCTGATTCGTATTCGGGACAACGGTTGTGGTATTGGGAAGGCCGATCTGGCGTTGGCGTTGGCACGACATGCCACCAGTAAGATCGCGACGCTTGATGATCTGGAAGCGATTGTCAGTCTGGGGTTTCGCGGAGAAGCCTTGGCCAGTATCAGTTCGGTCTCGCGTCTGACGCTCACTTCCCGTACGGAAGCGCAAGCAGAAGCGTGGCAGGCCTATGCGGAAGGGCGCGAGATGGCGGTGACCGTTAAACCGGCGGCACATCCGGTTGGGACGACGCTGGAAGTGCTCGATCTGTTTTACAACACGCCGGCCAGACGCAAATTTCTGCGCACTGAAAAAACAGAGTTCATGCATATCGATGAGGTCGTGCGGCGTATTGCGCTGGCCCGCTTCGATGTGGCGATCACCTTGCATCACAACGGTAAGCTGATTCGGCAATATCGCGCGGTGTCGGAACCTGCTCAGCGTGAGCGGCGGCTCGGCAGCATCTGCGGCGCGGCGTTTTTGCAACATGCGCTGGCGGTTTCCTGGCAGCATGGCGATCTGAATATTCATGGCTGGGTGGCCGACCCGGTCGGATCGCGCCAGTTACCTGAAATGCAATACTGTTATGTCAACCAACGCATGATGCGTGATCGTTTGATTAATCATGCGATTCGTCAGGCGTATCAGGATCAGTTACGGGATGAGCAACAGCCGGCTTATGTGTTGTATCTGGAGGTCGACCCTCACCAGGTGGATGTCAACGTGCATCCTGCCAAGCATGAGGTGCGCTTCCATCAAGCCCGGCTGGTGCATGATTTTATCTATCAGGCGGTAATGACGGTGCTGCAACAGGCGGCGTCGCCGCGCCTGAGTGGCGTCGGCGATGCTCAAGCGGCGGCGACGACATGGCAGCCGGAAAACCGCATCGCCGCAGGTGAAAACCATTTTGCCCGACCGGCTGTCCAGAAACAGGACATGCCCGAAGCGGTGCCCCCAGCGAAGACGGCGGGGGCGGCCGGGCGACAGGCGCGTGAGCCGCAGCCGCCGAGAACGCAAACGACCGGCTACCAAAAGAAACAGGGCGAACTGTACCAGCAGTTGCTGCATACTGAATCTTCACGACCACACAGCGTCGCCCGCGATACTTCGCCTGAAAAAGATTCGCCGGCGGTACGGCGCGAAACGCCCGAAAAAACGGCGGTCGCCGCCGAATCTCTCCCGCTGGAGAGCCATGCATTGGGACTGGGGCGGGTGCTGGCGGTGTATCCGCCGGCTTATGCGTTGGTGGAGTATCGTCAGGGGCTGGCGTTATTGTCGTTGACCGTGGCGGAGCGTTACCTTCGTCAGGCGCAATTGACGCCATCGGCGAGTGGTGAAGGATTGCGGCCTCAACCGCTGTTGATCCCGCAACGGCTGATGCTTGACGCATCCGAAATGGCGGTTATGCAGCAACAATTGCCGTTGTTGACGCTTATGGGCATCGAGGTGGAGCTATCGCCGCCGCGCGCTACGTT
Organism: Dickeya sp. ws52; assembly: GCF_007210685.1. Taxonomy (NCBI): domain Bacteria; kingdom Pseudomonadati; phylum Pseudomonadota; class Gammaproteobacteria; order Enterobacterales; family Pectobacteriaceae; genus Dickeya; species Dickeya sp. ws52. The sequence continues at coordinate 36,374 of NZ_SZVX01000016.1, read as the reverse complement.
GCGGGCGGTACCTTTACCATTGAGACAACAAAATTTACAAAACTTGATTTCTGACCTGCTAGGCTATCTCGCTGATTCCCATGACGTGAAGCCTGATGCAGTGGCGGCGTGGATAGCCGGGCAACTCGGTAGCGAACGTGAAAACTGGACGCTGGCTCAGGCGGTGCAGTTGCTATCCGATGTGGAACGTTTATGTCCGTTGTTGGTGAAAACGCCGCCGTCAGAATTGTTATATGTGATGGATATTGAATCTGCCGTCAGGGCGTTAAAGCATGAATGAGTTTGAAACGGCGCAACATCCGCCGGCCATTTTTATCATGGGGCCGACGGCGTCCGGGAAAACCGCGCTGGCGATGGCGTTGCGCGAGCATCTTCCCGTTGAGTTGATTAGCGTAGATTCGGCGCTGATTTATCGTGGTATGGATATCGGTACGGCGAAACCCAGTCAGGAAGAGCTGGCGCGAGCCCCGCATCGCCTGCTTGATATCCTTGACCCGGCAGAAGCCTATTCTGCAGCCGATTTTCGACGTGATGCGTTGCAGGCGATGGCGGAGGTCACCGCAGCCGGGCGCATTCCGTTGCTGGTAGGCGGGACGATGTTGTATTTCAAAGCGCTGCTGGAAGGATTGTCGCCACTGCCGTCGGCGGATGCGCAGGTACGGCAGGAAATCGAACAGCGTGCGCGTAACGAAGGATGGGAAGCGTTACATCGCCAGTTAAGTGTCATCGATCCGGTGGCGGCGGCTCGGATTCATCCAAATGATCCGCAGAGACTGTCTCGGGCACTGGAAGTTTTTTTCGTTTCAGGTAACACTTTAACTGAGTTGACAAAGACATCCGGGGAAGCGTTGCCCTACCGTGTTCATCAGTTTGCGATTGCTCCGGCAACGCGTGAATTGTTGCATGAGCGGATAGCGTTGCGTTTCAGGCAGATGTTGGAATCAGGTTTTGAAGCAGAGGCCCGGGCGCTGTTTGCCCGACCGGATCTGAATCCTGCGTTGCCGTCGATTCGTTGTGTTGGATATCGCCAGATGTGGTCATATTTATCAGGCGAGATCGATTACGATGAGATGGTGTATCGTGGCATCTGCGCCACCCGGCAACTGGCAAAGCGCCAGATGACCTGGTTGCGCGGTTGGGAAGCGGTTCGCTGGCTTGACAGCGACCAGCCTGTAGAAGCGTTACGCACGGTGATTCAGGTTGTTAGTGCATAGGTTAGGCGATTGTGTACATTAGACGATTGTGTACAATTGCCTGTGTCTACAATTGACTGATTCTCGGCACAAATTTTTATAACGTTATTTTAGGGCCGCAGGGTTCTTTGTTACAAACAACAAGCAAATAAGGAAAATATAGAATGGCTAAGGGGCAATCTTTGCAAGATCCGTTCTTGAACGCTTTGCGTCGTGAACGTGTTCCGGTTTCGATTTATTTGGTTAACGGCATCAAACTGCAAGGCCAGATTGAGTCTTTCGATCAGTTTGTGATTCTGCTGAAAAACACGGTTAGTCAGATGGTGTACAAACACGCCATTTCAACGGTAGTTCCTTCTCGCCCGGTGTCGCATCATAGTAATAATCCTGGCCCAAATAACTACCATGCCAACAATCAGGCGGCGCAGCAGCAGCCGCAGCAGGAAAGTGATGACGCTGAATAACGCGTCCTTACCCGTTTACCACGGCAGGAAAAGTGCTGATTTCAGCCGCTTTCACTGCCGTGGTCGCTTTTTTCTGAGAGGGTGCCCGGTTGTTTGACCGTTATGAAGCCGGTGAACAGGCCATACTAGTTCATATTTATTTTTCGCAAGAGAAAGATACTGAAGACCTGCTGGAGTTCGAGTCGCTGGTGTCTTCAGCCGGAATAGACGCGTTGCAGGTAGTTACCGGCAGCCGTAAAGCGCCGCACTCCAAATATTTTGTCGGCGAGGGCAAGGCGGAAGAGATAGCCAAGGCGGTGAAAGAGACCGGTGCCTTTGTCGTATTGTTCAATCATGCGTTGACGCCGGCGCAAGAGCGTAATCTTGAGCGGTTGTGTGAATGCCGGGTTATCGACCGCACCGGGTTGATTCTGGATATCTTTGCCCAGCGCGCCCGTACCCATGAAGGGAAATTACAGGTTGAGCTGGCGCAATTGCGTCATCTGGCGACGCGTCTGGTGCGCGGCTGGACGCACCTTGAGCGCCAAAAAGGCGGTATCGGTCTGCGTGGGCCGGGCGAAACCCAGTTGGAAACCGACCGGCGTTTGCTGCGCAACCGTATTAGTCAGATTTTGTCGCGCCTTGAGCGGGTGGAAAAACAACGTGAACAAGGCCGTCGCGCCCGCACGCGCGCCGAAGTTCCTACTGTTTCGCTGGTAGGGTACACCAACGCCGGTAAATCGACGTTGTTCAATCGTATGACATCCGCGGATGTCTATGCCGCAGACCAGCTTTTTGCCACGCTGGATCCGACGTTACGCCGCATTGATGTTGATGATGTCGGCGATACTGTACTGGCCGATACGGTTGGATTTATCCGCGACTTGCCGCATGACCTGGTGGCGGCGTTCAAGGCGACGCTACAGGAAACCCGCGAAGCCACGTTATTACTGCATGTTGTCGATGCCTCCGATACGCGCGTCGATGAAAATATCGATGCCGTGAACGAGGTGTTGACTGAAATTGAAGCGGACGACATTCCATTTTTGTTGGTCATGAATAAGATTGACCAACTGGAGAATATTACGCCGCGTATCGACCGTGATGAAGAAAACCGCCCTGTCAGGGTCTGGCTTTCTGCTCAAACCGGGGAAGGAATCCCATTATTACTTCAGGCGTTGACCGAACGATTGTCCGGAGAGATTGCGCATTATTCTCTGCATCTTCCTCCTCATGCCGGGCGTCTGAGAAGTCGTTTTTATCAGCTTCAGGCAATAGAAAAAGAGTGGATTGAAGAAGACGGCAGCGTAGGGTTGGTGGTCAGAATGCCCATTATCGACTGGCGGCGCCTGTGCAAACAGGAGCAAAAATTGCAGGATTATATTGTCTCATCAACACAGACAGTCTCATAACTCTGGGACATTGACCCCGAAAAATACCTATCATAATGAATGGAGCTAAACATGGCGTGGAATCAGCCCGGTAACAACGGACAGGACCGCGACCCGTGGGGGAGCAGCAATAACAATAGCGGCAACTCTGGCGGAAATAATAAAGGTGGTCGTGATCAGGGGCCGCCTGACCTCGACGATATATTCCGTAAGCTGAGTAAGAAACTCGGCGAACTGGGTGGCAAACCGTCTGGCGCCGGTACGGGCTCGCAGGGTAACGGCAACGGTAGCCGTATTCTGGGGTTGGTCGTGGCTGCCGCTCTGGTGGTGTGGGGCGTCAGCGGCTTCTATACCATCAAAGAAGCCGAGCGTGGCGTCGTTACCCGTTTTGGTAAATTCAGCCACTTGGTGGGGCCTGGTCTGAACTGGAAACCGACCTTTGTCGATTCGGTGCGCGCCGTCAACGTTGAGTCCGTCCGTGAGCTGGCGACATCTGGCGTGATGCTGACATCCGACGAAAATGTGGTGCGCGTGGAAATGAACGTCCAGTACCGTGTGACTCAGCCGGATAAATACCTGTTTAGCGTTACGAATGCCGACGACAGCCTGCGTCAGGCCACCGATAGCGCGCTGCGCGGGGTGATCGGTAAGTACACCATGGATAAAATCCTGACCGAAGGACGTACCATCGTGCGTACCGATACCCAACGCGTGTTGGAAGAAACCGTGCGTCCGTATGATATGGGGATTACCCTGCTGGACGTAAACTTCCAGACCGCGCGTCCGCCGGAGGAAGTCAAAGCGGCGTTCGATGATGCCATTGCCGCGCGTGAAAACGAACAGCAATATATCCGTGAGGCGGAAGCTTACGCGAACGAAGTTCAACCGCGCGCTAATGGTCAGGCGCAGCGAATTCTGGAAGAGTCTCGCGCTTATAAAGATCGTACCGTGCTGGAAGCGCAGGGTGAAGTGTCACGTTTCTCGCGTCTGTTGCCGGAATATAAGGCCGCGCCGGAAATTACCCGCGAGCGTCTCTATATCGAGACGATGGAGCGCGTACTGAGTCACACCAACAAGGTGCTGGTAAGCGACAAGAGCAACAACCTGATGGTGCTGCCGCTTGATCAACTGATGCGTGGTCAGGGCGGCGTATCAACTAACGCGCCGACAGGCGGTAATGCGATGAATCCTGCGCCGTTACGTTTGCCGTCAACTTCATCAGGCAATAGTGGTGTCGGCTACGCGCCGCGTTCTTCCGTTAACAACGGTAATATTATGGATCAGCGCCGTGCCAACGCGCAGCGTGACGAGATCATTCGCGTAGGGAGAGAATAATCAATGCGTAAGTCAGTCCTCTTTATTCTTGCCCTGTTACTGCTGGTGGTCTATGCCTCGCTGTTTGTGGTACAGGAAGGTCAGCGCGGCATCGTCATGCGCTTTGGTAAGGTCTTGCGTGATAACGAAAACAAACCGCTGGTGTATCTGCCCGGTTTGCATGTGAAGATCCCTTTTCTGGAGTCGGTAAAAATGCTGGATGCCCGCATCCAGACGATGGAAAACCAGGCTGACCGCTTTATTACCAAAGAGCAGAAAGACCTGATCGTCGATTCCTATATCAAATGGCGTATCAGCGATTTCAGCCGTTACTATCTGGCTACCGGCGGTGGCGATGTCTCTCAGGCGGAAGTGTTGCTAAAACGCAAGTTCAGCGACCGCTTGCGTTCCGAGATCGGCCGTCTGGATGTGAAGGGTATCGTGACCGACTCCCGTGGTCAGTTGATGTCCGATGTACGTGAAGCACTGAATGCCGGTACCGGTGAAACCACCGAAGCGGATAACGCCATCGCTTCTGCGGCAGCGCGGGTAGAGCGTGAAACCAGTGGCGATATGCCGCGGGTTAACCCGAACAGCATGGCGGCGCTCGGGATCGAAGTGATCGATGTACGTATCAAACAGATCAACCTGCCGACGGAAGTATCGGATGCGATTTTCCAGCGTATGCGTGCCGAACGTGAAGCGGTTGCGCGTCGTCATCGTTCTCAGGGGCAGGAGCAGGCAGAGAAAATCAAGGCTGCGGCCGACTATGAAGTGACCCGTACGTTGGCGGAAGCCGAGCGGCAGGGGCGTATCATGCGTGGCGAAGGCGATGGCGAAGCCGCCAAACTGTTTGCGGCCGCATTCAGTCAGGACCCGGCTTTCTATGGCTTTATTCGTAGCTTGCGAGCTTATGAGAATAGCTTTAACAGCACCAATCAGGATGTGCTGGTGCTGAGCCCCGACAGTGATTTCTTCCGCTATATGAAATCGCCTGAAAAGAGCCTCTCTACACGTTAAGGCGGTTTATCGCTACTCTATCAAGCCCGTGTTTACGGGCTTTTTTCTGTCTGGAGTTTTTTTATGAATGTGAGCATCTGGCTGGCGTTGGGGTTGGTGTTGATCATGGAAGGTTTGGGGCCGTTGCTGTTTCCACGAATCTGGCGGCGGATGATCCTGACTATGGCGAAGTTACCCGACAATATTTTACGCCGGTTTGGCGGTGGTATTGTGGTTGCAGGATGCGTGATCTACTACATGTTGCGTAGTCGAACGGGCGGTTGAAATTTCCGCTAAAAATGTGCGCAAACGTGTGCTAAAACTACTGAAAGCCGCAAGATGAGATGCTAGAATCCATTTTTAACCAATCTGGTGATTCTTGAGATGGGTAAGAACGTTGTCGTACTGGGCACCCAATGGGGTGACGAAGGTAAAGGCAAGGTCGTAGACCTGCTGACTGAACGGGCCAAATATGTTGTGCGCTACCAGGGCGGTCACAATGCTGGTCACACGCTGGTTATCAACGGTGAAAAAACCGTTCTCCATTTAATTCCCTCCGGTATTCTGCGCGAGAATGTCATCAGCATCATCGGTAACGGTGTTGTGCTGGCGCCGGATGCGCTTCTGAAAGAAATGACCGCACTTGAAGCGCGTGGCGTGCCGGTGCGTGAGCGTATGTTGCTTTCCGAAGCCTGCCCGCTGATTCTGCCGTACCATGTGGCGCTGGATAATGCCCGCGAAAAAGCGCGCGGCGCGAAGGCGATCGGGACGACGGGCCGTGGTATCGGGCCGGCGTATGAAGATAAAGTGGCGCGTCGTGGCCTGCGTGTCGGCGATCTGTTCGACCGTGAAAGCTTTGCCATTAAGCTGAAAGAAATCATGGAATACCATAATTTCCAGCTGGTGCATTACTACAAAGCCGATGCGGTGGATTACCAGAAAACATTGAACGACGTGCTGGCTGTTGCGGATATCCTGACCGGCATGGTCGTGGACGTCTCCGACTTGCTGTACAAAGCACATCAACGTGGCGATTACGTCATGTTTGAAGGGGCGCAGGGTACGCTGCTGGATATCGATCACGGTACTTATCCGTACGTGACGTCTTCCAATACCACCGCAGGTGGTGTGGCGACCGGTTCCGGTCTGGGCCCGCGTTACGTCGATTACGTATTGGGTATCGTCAAAGCTTACTCCACGCGTGTTGGTGCCGGTCCGTTCCCGACCGAGCTGTTTGATGAAGTTGGCGAACATCTGTCGCAGAAAGGTAACGAGTTTGGCGCGACCACGGGCCGCCGTCGCCGTACTGGCTGGCTGGATGCGGTTGCCGTGCGCCGTGCGGTGCAGATTAACTCTCTGTCCGGTTTTTGCCTGACCAAACTCGACGTGCTGGATGGGCTGACCGAAGTGAAAATCTGCATTGGTTACCGTATGCCGGATGGCAGCAATGTGGATGTGACCCCACTGGCGGCTGATGGCTGGGAAGGTATCGAGCCGATTTATGAAACGCTGCCGGGCTGGTCTGAAAGCACCTTTGGCGTGAAAGAGTACAGCAAGTTGCCGCAGGCTGCGCTGAACTACATTAAACGCATCGAAGAAGTGACCGGTGTGCCGGTGGATATCATTTCCACAGGCCCTGATCGTGAAGAAACCATGATTCTGCGTGATCCTTTCGACGCCTAATCACCACGGTTGCTGTATGAAAAACGGACGGGCTTGCCCGTCCGTTTTGCTATCTGTTCGCCGGCAGCCGGTTGCCGGCGACGCACATAACCATAACCCCGTCAGTCTTCGTTGCTGGCAGCCTGTGCTTTGGCGTTCAGCGCATCCAGCAGTTTGTTGTGGATATTGCCGAAGCCGCCGTTGCTCATGACCAGAATATGATCGCCCGGTTGCGCGGTTTTGTTGATCATCTCCACCAGTGTATCGATATCTGCGCTCCACCAGGCGGGTTGAACACACGCGTCGGCCACTTCAGCGACCTGCCAGGGAATGTGTTGCGGCTGGAACAGAAACACCCCGTCAGCGCGTCCCAGCGCCGGTGCTAACTCGTTTTTGCAATGACCCATTTTCATGGTGTTGGAACGAGGCTCCAGTACCGCGAGAATCCGTGCGGTGCCTCCTACTTTGCTGCGCAGGGCAGCCAGCGTGGCGAGAATCGCGGTTGGGTGATGGGCAAAATCATCGTACACAGAGACACCATGTGCGGTGCCGCGTAGTTCCAGCCGACGACGGGCGTTAATGAAACCGCCGAGTGCACGACAGGCTTCTGCCGGTGTGACGCCGACATGACGTGCCGCAGCGATTGCCATCAGGCCGTTGTGCATGTTGTGTTCGCCCACCAGATTCCAGTCGACTTCCCCCACTATCTGGTCGTTGAGGTACACCTGAAACACACTGGCGTCGGTGGTGACTTTTTTCGCTTTCCAGATGCCTTCTTCACCCACCAGTTCCTGCTCGCTCCAGCATCCCATGCCCATCACCTGTTTCAAATGCAGGTCGTGAGTCGGGACGATAATGCGGCCTTTGCCCGGCACCAGGCGCACCAGATGATGGAACTGTTTCTGGATAGCTTTGAGATCGTCAAAGATATCGGCGTGGTCAAATTCCAGATTATTCAGAATGAGCGTGCGCGGGCTGTAGTGCACGAACTTGGAGCGCTTGTCGAAGAAGGCGCAGTCGTACTCGTCGGCTTCCACCACGAAGAACGGGCTGTCGCCCAGACGTGCGGAAACCGTGAAGTTGCCCGGTACGCCGCCAATGACGAATCCCGGCTGGTAGCCGCAATCTTCCAGAATCCAGGTGACCATGCCCGCCGTCGTCGTTTTGCCGTGGGTGCCGGCGACGGCGATGACCCAGCGCTCGCGCAGCACATGATCATGGAGCCATTGCGGGCCGGACATATACGGGATATTTTGTTCCAGCACCGCCTCAACGCAGGGGTTGCCGCGGGTCATGGCATTGCCAATGATGACCAGATCCGGAGCGGGATTCAACTGTGCGGGGTCGTACCCCTGGATCAGGGTAATTCCTTGTTCTTCCAGTAAGGTACTCATTGGCGGATAGACGTTAGCATCCGAACCGGTTACCTGATGTCCTTGCGATCGGGCCAGCAACGCCAGTCCTCCCATGAAGGTGCCACAGATTCCTAAAATATGAATACGCATACGTTTTCCATCTATATTCAGAGAGTCTGCCGTCCATTCTAACGCTTGGAATACGTCATAAGAAATGGATTTGCTAGGTACTCACTTTCTCTTTGGGCTACACTGCAGACGCAAACGCTGGCGGTACAAAAATGAAACCGCTTTTCATTCGTAGATTCTGGAATAGTGTTATGAAAACGTTAGGCGAATTTATCGTCGAAAAACAGCACGATTTCTCTCACGCCACTGGTGAACTGACCGCACTGCTGTCGGCCATCAAGCTGGGCGCGAAGATTATCCACCGTGACATCAACAAGGCTGGTCTGGTGGATATTCTGGGCACCAGCGGCGTTTCCAACGTTCAGGGCGAAGTGCAGATGAAACTCGATCTGTATGCCAATGAAAAGCTGAAAGCGGCGCTGAAAGCACGAGGCGAGGTAGCAGGGATTGCTTCCGAAGAAGAAGACGAGATCGTTATCTTCGATGGTGAGCGCGCCGAAAATGCTAAATACGTGGTATTGATGGACCCGCTGGACGGTTCTTCCAATATCGACGTTAACGTCTCCGTAGGAACCATTTTCTCCATTTACCGCCGTATTACCCCGCTGGGGATGCCGGTACGCGAAGAGGATTTCCTCCAGCCTGGCCACAAGCAGGTGGCTGCGGGTTACATTGTGTATGGATCGTCCACCATGCTGGTATATACCACCGGCCATGGCGTTCATGCCTTCACGTATGATCCGTCGCTGGGGGTGTTCTGCCTGTCCCACGAGCGTGTGCGCTTCCCGGAAAAAGGCAATATGTACTCCATCAACGAAGGGAATTACATTAAATTCCCGCAGGGCGTGAAGAAGTACATCAAATATTGTCAGGAGCAGGACGAAGCGACGCAGCGTCCGTACACCACCCGCTATATCGGCTCTCTGGTGGCGGATTTTCACCGTAACCTGTTGAAAGGTGGGATTTACCTCTATCCGAGCACCGCCAGCTACCCGGAAGGGAAACTGCGTTTGCTGTACGAATGTAACCCGATGGCGTTTCTGGCTGAACAAGCGGGCGGCAAAGCCAGCGACGGCAAAAACCGTATTCTGGACATTACCCCGCAGAAACTGCACCAGCGTGCGCCGTTCTTCGTCGGCAACACATCAATGGTGGAAGATCTGGAAGGGTTCCTGCGCGACTATCCAGACGCGTAAATTGATGCCGGCAAGCCATACTCAGGCCCGCTTATGCGGGCCTGAGTTCTTTGTGGCGTTGATAATCAATACGTTGGATTTACTGCGGTCGGGCGAGTTGTTGTTCGAACCAGCTTTCCAGGATGATCACGGCTGAAGCAGCATCGACGCTGCCTTTGTCCAGCGCTCTGAATCCGCCGCGTTCAAACAGGTCTGCTCGGGCTTCCACCGTGCTGAGGCGTTCGTCGTGCAGCTCAACATTGACGCCGAAGCGGCCATGCAAACGCTGGGAAAATTTGCGCGCCCGGGCGGTCAGCGGTTGCTCCGTGCCGTCCATGTTCAGCGGCAGACCGACAATCACCAGCGCCGGCTGCCACTCGTTGAGCAGTTTATCTACTTTCTGCCAGTCGGGTATGCCGTCCTGCGCTTTTAGTGACGTCAGCGGGCGGGCGGTGCCGGTAATCTCTTGTCCGATGGCGACGCCGATACTACGGGTGCCGAAGTCAAAGGCCAGCAACGTACGATTTCCCATCAGGCATGTCCCGCTTCGGCGGCGATATTATGGATGTCTACGCCCAATTTTCTGGCCGCAGCGCGCCAGCGGTCGGCAATCGGTGTATTGAACAGCAGATGATGGTCGGCCGGTACGGTCAGCCAGGCGTTTTCCAGCAGTTCATTTTCCAACTGGCCGCTTTCCCAGGCGGAATAACCCAAGGCAACCAGGGTATTACGCGGCTGTTCCGGCGTACCCAGCGTTTCCAGCACATCTTTCGACGTCGTTATCATGGTTTCGTCGGAGATGCTTATGCTGGAGGCAAAACCCGGGCACGGCGAGTGCAGGATAAAGCCGCGATCGTCCGCTAACGGGCCACCGGAAAAAACCGGCTTATCGAGGCGAATCGCCATATCCCGTGGAGTGGGCGTAATTTTAAGTTTTTTGAGGATATTTTCGACGGTGAACTGTTCCATCGGTTTGTTGATGATAAGTCCCATCGCGCCGTCTTCATTGTGTTCGCAGAGGTAAATTACCGTCCGCCTGAACACGGAGTCCTGCAGAGAGGGCATCGCAATCAGAAAATGGTGCTGTAAATTCATCGTCTTTATTATCGCTTCTCTGTCGGAGTGAATGTTTCCGGTCTGTCGGAGTAAATGTTTCCGGCTCGCCGTCAGACGGCGAGCCGGGTAGAGCTACATCACCGACCGGGATACGGTCCGTGTATCGTTAACGCTGAGCCAGCCTGCGCTCAATGGCATCCATCAACATGCCGGTAATGGAAACGTCCGGATAAGCGGCTTCAATTTCACGCACGCAGGTCGGGCTGGTGACGTTGATTTCGGTCAGACGGTCGCCAATGATGTCCAGACCGACGAAGATCAGGCCTTTCTGTTTTAGCACCGGTGCGACGGTGCGGGCAATCTGCCAGTCGCTTTCACTGAGCGGACGGGCTTCGCCACGGCCGCCGGCCGCCAGATTTCCGCGGGTTTCACCGCTTTTCGGGATACGCGCCAGACAATAGGGCACCGGTTCGCCATCCACTACCAGCACGCGCTTATCGCCGTCTTTGATGGCGGGCAGATAGTTTTGCGCCATGCAGTAGCGGTTGCCGTGCTCAGTGAGTGTTTCGATGATCACCGACACATTGGCGTCTTCCGGTTTCAGACGGAAAATCGACGCGCCGCCCATGCCGTCGAGCGGCTTGAGGATCACGTCGCTATGCCGCTGATGGAACGCGCGCAGCCGATCGGCATTGCGGGTGACCAGCGTATCCGGCGTTAACTGCGGGAACCAGGCGGTGAACAGTTTTTCGTTGCAGTCACGCAGGCTTTGCGGTTTGTTGACGATGAGCATCCCTTTCTCTTCCGCCCGCTCCAGAATATAGGTGGCGTAGATGAATTCGGTGTCGAACGGCGGGTCTTTGCGCATCAGCACCACATCCAGCTCATGCAGGGCGATGTCCTGAGTCGCGCCGAAGTCGTACCAATGGTCGTAGTCGTATTGGACGCTCAGCGTACGGGTGGTAGCCCGTGCTTCGCCTGCATGTAGGTAGAGATCGCCCATTTCCATGTAATGCACTTCCCAGCCACGACGTTGGGCTTCCTGCAACATCGCAAAGCTGGTGTCTTTCTTGATATTGATGGACGAAATCGGGTCCATCACGATACCGAGTTTAATCATTGTTATCTCCTTTACCCCAAATCGCCGAACCGTACCTGTAACGCGGTGATGGCGGTGAGCGCGGTGGTTTCTGTGCGCAGAACGCGAGGCCCCAGCAGGATATCAGTAAACCCCTGGGTTGCGGTCATGGCGATTTCATCTGCCGACAGCCCGCCTTCCGGGCCAATCAACAACCGGATGCGTGATACCGGCAACGGCAGCGTGTTGATACTTTGCGTTGCTCGTGGATGCAGGTTCAGTTTTAACCCATTGTCCGATTCCGCGCACCAGCTTTCCAGCGTTTGTACGGGACGAATTTCCGGCACGCGATTTCTGCCGCATTGTTCACAGGCGGCGATGGCGATTTTCTGCCATTGTGAAATTTTCTTTTCCAGTCGTTCGCCGTCCAGTTTGATGCCGCAGCGTTCGGATAGCAGCGGGGTAATAATATTCACCCCCAGTTCGATGGATTTTTGGATGGTGAATTCCATCTTTTCACCACGAGACATCACCTGGCCCAGGTGCAGGTGTAACGGTGACTCCCGATTTTCGGTTTGCCCGGCAGCGTAACGGACCCGCACGCTTTTTTTCCCGGCCTGGATAATCTCGGCGTCAAATACCTGGTTGCTGCCGTCGAACAGTTGCAATGCCTGCCCGGCGCTCATTCGAAGCACCCGGCCAACATGGTTGGCGGCGTCTTCGCTTAGATCCATCTCTCCCCCCAGCAGGGCAAGCGTATCGGGATGAAAAATGCGCGGTATTCGCATGAATAATCTGGCCTTAGTTAGGTGGTGTTAATCGAAGGGGCGAAAGCCCGGCAGGCGTCAGCCACCGCCGGCGACGGTGGTGATTAAGAGACAAGCCGTTATAGTAGGGAGCGGCATCAGGGCTGGCAAGCCTGTTGCACATACGGGTTGCGGTTGCCCTGTACGGCGGCGATACGTTTTTCTCGGGTGCATTCCCAGGCGGTGGCCGGGTACTGTTTATTCCAGGCATCGAACAATTGGGTTTGCTGGCGAGACAGGTTCAGGCTGTAACGATCGCGCATGTAGAAGTAGGTGCGGGCGATAGCGCCGCGGGCACGCTCGGGCGGCTCTGCCAGTTGATTTTTAAAATCAATCTTCATCTCGCACTGGCCGTACTGACGCTCGCCGCCATTCCACTGGCTGTACATAAAGTTGCCGCGATCGCCGTTCACTTCGCCAATCGAAGGTTGCAGATTGTGCAGGTCGGTTTCCATCTGACGGTAGACATCGTCTTTGGTGCAATTTTTGCGACCGCCATCCTGCCAGCACTGCCGTTGGTGGCCGAATTGCCATGCCGGTACTACATGTTCCCATTCAATGCGGCTGGCGCGGTTGGCGTCTTTGCGCACCTGATAGCCGCAGGAGGCCAGGTCCGGCGTCCCTTTTTTGCCCTGCCAGTTGATCTTGCAGCCACAATAAAAGGAGCCGGGCGCATCCTGATGGATTTTCACCGCAGCGGCTTTAGCCTGTGTAAAGTTATTGATGTCCTGAGCGGCGGCGGCCAGCGTCGTCAGGCCCGCGCCCAACACAGCGAAAACGACAAAATTGCGAAGCATATTCCAGAATCACCAGCAGGGTTAAAAGTGGGCAGCGTACCTGAAGAATACCATGCAGGCAAACGCAAAAAAAATAGCATGAAACGCTAAAATTATGGTTTAAACAGAGTGAGTTACGAGAGGGCGTAACCGTTCACCACAAGCGCGGCAGCGGTATTCCGATTCGCCGCGAACCACCCGGTTGTGGCGACGCAAGGTGAGTTCGTGCCGGCGGCAGGCACACTGGTAAGGGAAGGTTTTGCCTTGCACTGACGACAGCGCGTACTGGTGAGTCCGGCGGGCCGGTACGTTCAACACGCTTTCCATCATCCAGCGCCATTCGCGGCCATGCGGCGCGGTTTTACCAAAACGGGCATAGACCAACAAATGCGCCAGTTCATGCGGCACGACTTCATCGATGAACGGCTGTTGGTTTTCCTGCAGCAATACCGGATTAAGGCGGATTTCCCACTCTTTGAGCCAGGCGCTGCCCGCCGTGGAACCGCGTTGCTGGTAGTTGATGACCGGCTCAGGATAATCGCTACCTAATGCGGTATTGGCCTGCTGAAGTTTTTCCCGCAGGCAACGCATCACTGCCTGTTGCAGGGCGATAGGGAGTCGTGGTGTGTTCATGCTGGCAGCTTACGGACTGGGCGAGCCGGATGCAATCCTGCCTACCATCGCTCAACAATAAAAAACGGCGAAGCCAAAGCTTCGCCGTTGAGCCAGTCATACCACGAGCCGATTATTTCAGGCCGGCGGCATCACGCAGTTTTTCTGCCACGTCGGTTTTTTCCCACGGGAATTCGGCACGACCAAAGTGACCGTAAGCCGCGGTCTGCTGGTAAATCGGGTGCAGCAGATCCAACATCTGGATCAAGCCGTACGGGCGCAGATCGAAGAACTGGCGCACCAGTTCGACCAGACGGTCGCTGGCGATTTTCTCAGTACCGAAGGTTTCCACCATGATGGAGGTCGGTTCTGCCACGCCGATAGCGTAGGACACCTGAATTTCACAGCGATCCGCCAGACCGGCGGCCACAATGTTTTTCGCCACATAACGTGCGGCGTAGGCAGCGGAACGGTCCACTTTGGATGGGTCCTTGCCGGAGAAGGCGCCACCGCCGTGACGCGCCGCGCCGCCGTAGGTATCAACAATGATTTTACGACCGGTCAGGCCGCAGTCGCCCATCGGGCCGCCGATAACAAAACGACCGGTCGGGTTGATGAAGTATTTGGTATTGGCAGAGAGCCATTCAGACGGCAGAACCGGCTTGATGATCTCTTCCATCACCGCTTCCTGCAGGTCTTTCTGAGCGATGGATTCTGAATGCTGGGTAGACAGCACAACGGCATCGATGCCGACGATTTTGCCGTTGTCGTAGGCGAAGGTAACCTGGCTCTTGGCATCCGGGCGCAGCCACGGCAGGGTGCCGTTTTTGCGGACTTCGGACTGGCGCTGCACCAGACGGTGTGCGTAGGTGATCGGTGCCGGCATCAGCACGTCGGTTTCGTTGGTGGCGTAGCCGAACATCAGGCCCTGATCGCCCGCACCTTGCTCCAGCGGATCTTTACGATCAACGCCCTGATTAATGTCTGGAGACTGTTTGCCGATGGCGCTCAGCACCGCACAAGAGTTGGCGTCAAAGCCCATCTCGGAGTTGACGTAGCCAATGTCGCGAACGGTACGGCGAGTGATCTCTTCGATATCCACCCAGGCGCTGGTGGTAATTTCGCCACCCACTAACACCATACCGGTTTTTACGTAAGTTTCGCAGGCGACTCGCGCTTTGGGGTCCTGCTCCAGAATCGCGTCAAGGACGGCGTCGGAAATCTGGTCAGCGATTTTATCAGGATGTCCTTCGGAGACCGACTCGGACGTAAAAAGGTGTTTAGCCATGAGTTTCTTTACCTTATAAGCTAAAGCCGTTAATCAATAATTCAGTTAATCAGTATCTAGCCTAAATAATTCGAGTTGCAGGAAGGCGGCGACGCAGCGAATCCCTGGGAGCTTACACAAGTAAGTGACCGGGGTGAGCGAGGAAAGCCAACGCACCTGCAACTTGAAGTATGACGGGTATAGATGGATTAACATCTGGACGTCTATTCTAGGTCACAGCGTAACCCCATACCAGCAGTTTTTATGCCGCGTAAAGTGGTCAAACGTGTTCATCGGCAGTTTTTACCGACATGATAGGGTTTTTTACTATTTTCATTTTGCTTTTCCGGGTATGGATAGGTATAAACGGCGGGCGGTTTTGTTGCCCGTCATTCGGGCGGTTCCAACAGTCGGCGCCTCGCGTATCGTTAATCATCGCGTATTGTTAATCAGCGTATTGTTAATCATAGGCGAGTACCGGCTACAGCGGGGGCTGACCGAGATTATCCGACCGTTTTTCTGATGGTTTTTCGTGATAGCCTGACCGCACATCATGCGGCGAGCGTGGAGGTGATAGGATTAATGATCCGTTGTTTATTGAGTGAGTTGCGCCCGCTGCGCTTTTCTTCTGACGCCATTGCGTCACTGACTCAATCCTTTCTGCCATTTGCCCGAAGTTGCCTGTCCCGCAGCGCAACGCAGGACTCCCGAGCTGGCTAACCTGCTTTTTTCTCCGCGCCAGTGAATGCGTTTGCGTTCTTCCTGGCGATGTTTTCCCTGGTTTTTACCGACCCGAACCTCGGAGTCTGACATCGTGTTTTACACTAATAAAAGTCATAAAACGGCGGCATACTACTGCCCGTCGGGTTTTTCACTGCCAGCGTCGCACGCTTTTGCCGTGCCGCCGGTATTTGTTGCGGGAAAAAATGTGATTATTCATCTAGAAGTGGAAGAAGGGGATCGCCATGTCTGACGATATGATTCAACCGTACTCGTCAGCGGCGGGTAAACACGATCATCTGCGCTCCATGCAGGAGGTAGCCATGAATGACCGCGACGCCAGCGAGATGCTGAGAACCTATAACATTGCCTGGTGGGGTAATAATTATTACGACGTCAATGAGTTAGGGCATATCAGCGTGTGTCCGGACCCTGACGTGCCGGAAGCCCGCGTCGACCTGGCCAAGCTGGTGAAAACCCGTCAGCAGGACAATCAGCGCCTGCCTGCGCTGTTTTGCTTCCCACAGATTTTGCAGCACCGTTTGCGCTCCATCAATGCGGCGTTCAAACGCGCGCGCGAGTCCTTCGGCTATGAAGGCGGTTATTTCCTGGTTTATCCCATCAAAGTTAACCAACATCGCCGTGTCATTGAGTCGTTGATCAATTCCGGCGAACCGCTGGGGTTGGAAGCCGGTTCCAAAGCCGAGCTGATGGCGGTACTCGGCCATGCGGGCATGACCCGCACCGTGATCGTCTGTAACGGCTATAAAGACCGCGAGTATATTCGCCTGGCGCTGATCGGTGAAAAACTGGGTCACAAGGTGTATCTGGTCATCGAAAAGATGTCGGAAATCAAGCTGGTGTTGGAAGAAGCCGAACGCCTGAACGTGGTGCCGCGCTTGGGCGTACGTGCGCGTCTGGCGTCGCAGGGTTCCGGCAAATGGCAGTCCAGCGGCGGCGAGAAATCCAAGTTTGGCCTGGCGGCGACGCAGGTACTGCAACTGGTGGAACTGCTACGCAATGCCAACCGTCTCGACAGCCTGCAACTGCTGCATTTCCATCTGGGATCGCAGTTGGCGAATATCCGCGATATCGCGACCGGCGTACGTGAATCGGCACGTTTTTACGTCGAACTGCACAAACTGGGCGTGAATATCCAGTGTTTTGACGTAGGTGGTGGGCTCGGCGTGGATTATGAGGGAACGCGTTCCCAGTCCGACTGTTCGGTCAACTATGGCCTGAACGAATACGCCAACAACGTTATCTGGGGTATCGGCGACGCCTGTAATGAATATGGTTTGCCGCATCCGATGGTGATCACCGAATCCGGGCGTGCGGTGACGGCGCATCACACCGTACTGGTGTCCAATATTATCGGGGTGGAGCGCAACGAGTTCAGCGAGCCGGTGGCGCCGGATGAAGACGCGCCGCGTGCGCTGGAAAGCTTATGGAGCACCTGGCAGGAAATCCAGGAGCCGGGCAACCGTCGTTCGCTGCGTGAATGGCTGCACGACAGCCAGATGGACCTGAACGACATCCACACGCAATATACCCACGGCATGTTGGATTTGACCCAGCGCGCGCAGGCGGAACAACTCTACCTGAATATCTGCCAGCGTCTTCAGCAGCAGCTTGACCCGAGTAACCGCGCCCATCGGCCGATTATTGATGAATTGCAGGAACGCATGGCGGATAAGTTGTACGTCAACTTCTCGCTGTTCCAGTCGATGCCGGATGCCTGGGGGATCGATCAGTTGTTCCCGGTGTTGCCGCTGGAAGGGTTGGATAAGCCGCCGCAGCGCCGTGCGGTACTGCTGGATATCACCTGTGATTCCGACGGCACCATCGATCACTATGTGGATGGCGATGGTGTGGCCACGACGATGCCGATGCCGCCGTACGACCCGGAAAACCCGCCGTTGCTCGGGTTCTTCATGGTGGGTGCGTATCAGGAAATTCTCGGCAATATGCACAACCTGTTCGGCGACACGTCCACTGTAGATGTGTTTGTATTCCAGGATGGGACGGTTGAGCTGGAAGAGTCGGATGAAGGCAACACGGTGGCCGATATGCTCGAATATGTGCAACTTGACCCGAATGTGCTGATGTCCCGTTTCCGCGATCAAGTAAAAGAAACCGACCTCGCGCCTGAACTGCAAGCGCAATTCCTTGAAGAATTTGAAACCGGCTTATACGGTTATACTTATCTGGAAGACGAATAATATTTCGTACGGAAAGGTTGAGGGCTGATGAAGCGCTCAACCTTTTTCTTTTCCAGCAGTGGCGGAATAGCCGGCCTGAATCGTTCTGCGGAATTTGGGTATCCGGTTAGTAGGCCGTTGCATATGAGCGACCCATAAACACATTGATTATAACGTTGCAGCGCAGTGTCGATACTGAGTCCGGTATGGGGTTGCGTTTTTCATTATTTATGACAGGAAAGGGTATATGTCTGATCTCAATCGTCAGCGGCTATTTTTCACCAGCTGCTTTTCCTATGCGTTGACCGGTGCGCTGGTTATCGTGACCGGCATGGTCATGGGCGATATCGCCCAGTATTTCAATGTCCCGATAGCCAATATGAGCAATACCTTTACGTTTCTGAATGCCGGTATTTTGCTGTCGATCTTTTTGAATGTGTGGTTGATGGATATCTTCCCGCTGAAAAAGCAGCTGGTTTTCGGTTTCATTCTGATCGTCCTGTCGATTATCGGGCTGTTTGTGGGTAAATCGCTGGCGGTGTTTTCCGCTTGTATGTTTACGCTGGGCGTAGTCAGCGGTATTACCATGTCGATCGGTACTTTCCTGATTACACAACTTTATTCCGGCCGTCAGCGCGGCGCCCGGCTGTTGTTTACCGATTCCTTTTTCAGTATGGCCGGTATGATTTTCCCGATTGTGGCGGCGGCGTTATTGTCTCGTCATTTCGGCTGGTACTGGATTTACGCCTGTATCGGGCTGTTGTATGTGGCGATTCTGGTACTGACGCTGTTGTCTGATTTTCCCGCCATTGGTGCGGATAAAGCCAGTGCCCGGAATGTCGCGGCAGAGACAGAAAAATGGGGCTTTGGCGTGGTATTTCTGTCTATCGCCGCGCTGTGCTACATCCTGGGGCAACTGGCGTTTATTCAGTGGGTGCCGGAATACGTGACCAAATCCTTCGGTTTGAGCATCGGCGATGCCGGCGAACTGGTCAGCAGCTTCTGGACGTCATATATGATTGGTATGTGGGTGTTCAGCTTTGTGCTCAAGTTTTTCGATTTGCAGCGTGTCGTGACGGTACTGGCTATTCTGGCCACCGGGGCGATGTACCTGTTTGTGAGCAGCGATCAACCGCAATTACTGAAATACTTCATCTTCGGTCTGGGTTTTATTTCCAGCGCTATCTACACCACACTGATTACCCTGGGGTCTCAGCAAACCAAAGTGCCGTCGCCAAAACTGGTGAACTTCATTCTGACGTGCGGGACGGTGGGGACCATGTTGACCTTTATCGTTACCGGGCCGATCGTCGAACATTTCGGCGTACATGCGGCGCTGGTGACGGCGAACGGCTTGTACTTTGTGGTATTCGTCATGTGCTTATTGCTGGGGTTCGTTACCCGTCATCGCCTGCATGGGCATGAAGCGGCTGCACACTAATCCAAGACCGATTCATCAATCATCTCGAAGGGGTGCCCTGTGGGGCGCCCTTTTTTACGTCTTTAATTATCCGAAGACGACGACGCCGGCATGACTCCCGTCGCTTTATCGTGATAGGAAAAGGGGGAGTGTAAACAGGTAAAGCTGCTGCATCGTGTGAGTTGAGGCGGATAAAACCGCCCTGATGAAAGGGAATGCCTGTTATCCGGCCTGTATGTCAGCAGATTCGTGCGTTTTTTTCGCTTGCTGTTCCATGTGCAATCGGCCGGGTTTTCATGTACATTTGTGAATATCTTTTCTTTGCCTTTTTGAGCTAACGCATTGATTAATATGTTTTATGTTCAACGGGCAACTGTTCAATCCGATCTGGAGTAAAGCATGTCCTCTCGTAAAGAACTTGCCAATGCTATCCGTGCGTTGAGTATGGATGGCGTGCAGAAGGCCAAATCTGGTCATCCGGGCGCACCCATGGGTATGGCGGATATCGCTGAAGTATTGTGGCGCGACCACCTGAACCACAACCCGGCCAACCCGCACTGGGCTAACCGCGATCGCTTCGTGCTGTCCAACGGTCATGCCTCCATGTTGATCTACAGCCTGCTGCACCTGACGGGTTACTCTCTGCCGATTGAAGAACTGAAAAACTTCCGCCAGTTGCATTCCAGAACGCCGGGCCACCCGGAAGTGGGCTATACACCGGGCGTGGAAACCACCACCGGTCCGCTGGGGCAGGGGATCGCCAACGCGGTGGGTATGGCGATTGCCGAACGCACGCTGGCGGCGCAGTTCAACCGTCCGGGCCATGACATCGTTGATCATCACACCTATGTCTTCCTGGGTGATGGTTGCATGATGGAAGGGATTTCCCATGAAGCCTGTTCGCTGGCCGGGACTCTGAAGCTGGGTAAACTGATCGCGTTCTACGACGATAACGGCATTTCCATCGACGGCCACATCGACGGCTGGTTTACCGATGACACCGCCGTGCGTTTTGAATCCTACGGCTGGCATGTGGTGCGTGGTATCGACGGCCATGACGCCGACGCTATTCAGCGCGCGATCAACGAAGCACAGGGCGTGACTGACAAACCGTCGCTGCTGCTGTGCAAAACCGTGATTGGTTTCGGTTCGCCGAACAAAGCCGGTACTCATGATTCCCACGGCGCACCGCTGGGCGATGCCGAAGTGGCCGCTACCCGCGAACAACTGGGCTGGAAATACGGTCCGTTTGAAATCCCGGCCGATATCTACGCCGCCTGGGATGCCCGCAAAGCCGGTGAGAGCAAAGAAGCGGCCTGGCAACAGGCGTTCAATGCTTACGCCAGCGCTTATCCGGAACTGGCTGCTGAATTCACCCGTCGCGTGAACGGTGAACTGCCGGCTAACTGGCAGGCAGAGTCGACGAAGGTTATCGAACAACTGCAGGCTAACCCGGCCAAGATCGCCAGCCGTAAAGCTTCGCAGAATGCGCTGGAAGCTTATGGCAAGCTGCTGCCGGAATTCCTGGGCGGCTCCGCCGACCTGGCGCCGAGTAACCTGACGATTTGGTCCGGTTCCAAGGCACTGAACGAAGACCCGGCAGGCAACTACATCCACTACGGGGTGCGCGAATTCGGCATGACCGCCATCGCCAACGGTATCACGCTGCACGGCGGCTTCTTGCCGTACACCGCTACCTTCCTGATGTTCGTCGAATATGCCCGTAATGCGGTGCGTATGGCGGCGTTGATGAAAGTGCGCAGCATTTATGTCTACACCCATGACTCCATTGGTCTGGGCGAAGATGGCCCGACCCACCAGCCGGTGGAGCAACTGGCCAGCCTGCGTGTGACGCCGAACATGAGCACCTGGCGCCCGGCCGATCAGGTTGAAACTGCGGTAGCCTGGAAATACGCTATCGAGCGTAAAGACGGCCCGACCGCGCTGATTCTGTCTCGCCAGAACCTGGCGCAGCAGGAGCGTACTGCACAACAGTTGGCCGATGTCGCTAAAGGCGCTTATGTGCTGAAAGACGGCGGCGGCCAGCCGCAGCTGGTTCTTATCGCGACCGGTTCTGAAGTGGAACTGGCGGTTGCGGCCTGGCAGAAGCTGACTGACGAAGGCGTCAAGGCGCGCGTGGTATCTATGCCGTCTACCGATGCGTTCGACAAACAGGATGCGGCCTACCGTGAAGCGGTGCTGCCGTCTGCGGTGGCCGCCCGTGTGGCGATCGAAGCCGGTATTGCTGATTATTGGTACAAGTACGTCGGCCTGAATGGCGCGATTGTGGGTATGGAAAGCTTTGGCGAATCCGCACCGGCGGAAAAACTGTTCGACGTATTTGGCTTCACCACCGACAACGTGGTGGCGAAGGCGAAAGCGCTGCTGAAATAAGCACATCGCGTCGTTAACCGTTCTTGTAAGGTCGGGATCGTTTCCCGGCCTTTTTTGATCCTGCCTGCATTAGCTGAACAAACTGTGCGATAATTTTTTGACGCAGATCACCCTTCCGGCATCCTCCCCGCCGCCATATTTCTTTTGCCAGGCAATTCGTTTATGCTAGCTGAAGCGTTTCAGTTGTTGGTGTGACGGTGTTTGGCAGCATACTTACACCGTGGTTCCGAGTAGCGACGTACCTTGTGCAACAAGCGGTTTATTCCTGACGACGTACTGATTATTCTATGATGCGCAATGCTTTTATCACTACACAGGGAATTTCATGACAATCCGTATTGCGATAAATGGCTTTGGGCGCATAGGTCGCAGCGTTCTGCGCGCGTTGTATGAGTCCGGCAGGCGAGCCGAAATTACGGTGGTGGCGATTAATGAGCTGGCCAACGCCGAAGGGATTGCCCACTTGCTCAAGTACGACAGCAGCCACGGCCGTTTTTCGTGGGATATCCGTCAGGAGTGCGATCGCTTATCGGTAGGGGATGATACTATCCGTCTGCTGCATGAGTCGGATCTCCGTTCCCTGCCGTGGGGAGAACTCGGTGTCGATATCGTGCTGGATTGCAGCGGTGCGTACGGCAGCCGCGCCGATGGTGAAGCCCATCTGGCGGCGGGCGCGAAGAAAGTGCTGTTTTCTCACCCCGGTGCGCCGGATCTTGACGCCACCATTGTGTACGGCGTTAATCATCAGGATTTGCGGCCAACGCATCGTGTGGTATCCAACGCCTCCTGCACCACCAACTGTATTATTCCGATTATCAAGCTGCTGGATGATGCGTATGGCATCGAGAGCGGTACCGTGACCACGATCCACGCGTCGATGAACGACCAGCCGGTGATCGACGCTTATCACCATGATCTGCGGCGCACCCGTGCCGCCAGTCAGTCGATCATCCCGGTGGATACGAAGCTGGCGGTAGGCATTACCCGTTTCTTTCCGAAATTCGAAGACCGTTTCGAGGCGATTTCGGTGCGGGTGCCAACCATCAATGTGACGGCCATCGATCTTAGCGTCAGCGTGAAAAATTCGGTAAACGTAAGTGAAATCAATACGCTGTTTCGTCAATCAGCGCAGAATACATTTCGTGGTATAGTTGACTATACCGATTTGCCGTTGGTCTCAGTGGATTTCAACCACGATCCGCATAGTGCGATAGTGGATGGGACGCAAACCCGGGTCAGCGGAGGGCATCTGATCAAGACGCTGGTCTGGTGCGATAACGAATGGGGCTTTGCCAACCGGATGTTGGACACAACACGGGCGATGGCAGCCTGCGGTTTCTGATAGGCGGTGCCGGTAAACGGCACCTCACTCAAGCAACTTTAAAGAGAATCAACGAGAGGATTCACCATGGCTGTAATTAAGATGACCGATCTGGATCTGGCTGGCAAACGCGTGCTGATCCGTGCGGATCTGAACGTGCCGGTTAAAGATGGCAAAGTGACGTCTGACGCCCGCATCCGCGCTTCCCTGCCGACCATTGAAATCGCCCTGAAGCAGGGTGCCCGCGTGATGGTGACATCCCATCTGGGCCGCCCGACCGAAGGCGAGTACAACGAAGAATTCTCCCTGCTGCCGGTAGTGAACTACCTGAAAGATCGCCTGTCTTCACCGGTGCGTCTGGCGAAAGATTACCTGGACGGCGTTGACGTGGCTGAAGGCGAGCTGGTCGTGCTGGAAAACGTCCGCTTCAACAAAGGCGAGAAGAAAGACGACGAAGTGCTGTCCAAAAAATACGCGGCGCTGTGCGACGTATTCGTGATGGATGCGTTCGGTACTGCACACCGTGCGCAGGCCTCAACTCATGGTGTGGGCAAGTTCGCGCCGATCGCCTGTGCCGGCCCGCTGTTGTCCGACGAACTGGAAGCGCTGGGTAAAGCATTGGGTAATCCGGCTCGTCCGATGGTGGCTATCGTCGGCGGTTCTAAAGTCTCAACTAAACTGACCGTGCTGGACTCGCTGTCCAAAATCGCCGACCAGTTGATCGTCGGCGGCGGCATCGCCAATACCTTCGTAGCGGCTCAGGGCCATAACGTCGGTAAATCGCTGTACGAAGCGGAACTGATTCCAGAAGCGAAAAAACTGCTGGAAACTTGCGATATTCCAGTACCGAGCGATGTGCGCGTGGCGACGGAATTCTCCGAAACTGCTGCCGCGACATTGAAATCTGTTGCCGCGATTAAAGATGATGAACAGATTCTGGACCTGGGCGATGTGTCCGCAGAGCGTCTGGCTGATATTCTGAAAAACGCCAAAACCATTTTGTGGAACGGCCCGGTCGGCGTATTCGAATTCCCGAACTTCCGTAAAGGTACGGAGATCATCGCTAATGCCATCGCCAACAGCGATGCATTCTCCATCGCAGGCGGCGGCGATACGCTGGCGGCGATCGATCTGTTCGGCATTGCCGACAAGATCTCCTATATTTCTACCGGTGGCGGCGCTTTCCTGGAGTTTGTGGAAGGCAAAAAACTGCCGGCGGTGGTCATGCTGGAAGAGCGTGCTCGTCAGTAAGCGGTTTTAATCAGTTATCCGAAGCGGGCATATTTCCCGCTTCCGGTTGCCCGGCCGCCGGCCGGGCAACCAGCAGGTAAATCGTGCAGTAAATCGGAATGATGCCGGCACAATCTCGGTTATGTCGGTAATGTAGTAACAGACAAATCTCTAACCCTCCACGGCCAACGAAACAGGACACGTGACATGTCTAAAATCTTTGATTTCGTAAAACCTGGTGTCATCACCGGTGATGACGTTCAGAAAGTATTCGCAATTGCCAAAGAAAATAACTTTGCACTGCCAGCCGTTAACTGTGTCGGTACCGACTCTATTAACGCCGTTCTTGAAGCCGCAGCCAAAGTGCGCGCGCCGGTAATCGTTCAGTTCTCCAACGGCGGTGCTGTATTTACTGCCGGTAAGGGCCTGAAAGCTGAAGGTCAGCAGGCGGCAATTTTGGGTGCGATTTCTGGCGCTCATCATGTACACCAGATGG
Organism: Dickeya sp. ws52; assembly: GCF_007210685.1. Taxonomy (NCBI): domain Bacteria; kingdom Pseudomonadati; phylum Pseudomonadota; class Gammaproteobacteria; order Enterobacterales; family Pectobacteriaceae; genus Dickeya; species Dickeya sp. ws52. The sequence continues at coordinate 11,336 of NZ_SZVX01000016.1, read as the reverse complement.
CTGAGCACTATGGCATTCCGGTGATTTTGCACACCGACCATTGCGCGAAAAAACTGCTGCCGTGGCTGGACGGCTTGCTGGATGCCGGCGAGAAGCATTATGCCGCTACCGGTAAACCGCTGTTCTCTTCTCACATGATCGACCTGTCTGAAGAGTCTCTGGAAGAAAACATCGAGATTTGCAGCAAATATCTGGCTCGCATGGCCAAACTGGACATGACGCTTGAAATCGAACTGGGTTGCACCGGCGGTGAAGAAGACGGCGTGGACAACAGCCACCTGGACAACTCTGCGCTGTATACTCAGCCGGAAGACGTGGCTTATGCCTACGAAAAACTGAACGCCATCAGCCCGCGTTTCACCATCGCGGCATCCTTCGGTAACGTACACGGTGTTTACAAGCCGGGTAACGTGCAACTGACGCCGAAAATCCTGCATAACTCTCAGGAGTATGTCTCCAAGAAATTCAACCTGCCGCACAACAGCCTGGACTTCGTATTCCACGGCGGTTCCGGCTCTTCTGCAGAAGAAATCGCCGAGGCGGTCAGCTATGGTGTGGTGAAGATGAATATCGACACCGACACCCAGTGGGCCACCTGGGAAGGCATCCTGAACTACTACAAGAAAAACGAAGCTTATCTGCAGGGCCAGTTGGGTAACCCGGAAGGCGACGACAAGCCGAACAAGAAATACTATGACCCGCGTGTCTGGTTGCGTGCCGGCCAGGTGAGCATGGTGGCGCGTCTGGAACAAGCGTTTAAAGAACTGAACGCGGTCGACGTACTGTAATTATCGAACCGGTTGTGATTGTTTAATCGATAATTTGATTAATCGATAATTTGACTAAGGCTCCTGCGGGAGCCTTAATTTTATCTGCGCACAGATAACGCGAATCATGCTGACAGGAGCGAGCAGATGGAAGAACTCAACGTAGCCGAAAGCGTAGGTCGCCTGCAGAGCTGGCTGGTGGATAATCAACATATCTTGTTGCAGTATGGCGTGAATGTTGTCGCATCGCTGGTGATTCTGTGTGCCGGGATGCTTATCGCCCGTATGATGTCGAATACGATGAATCGGCTGATGGTTGCTCGTGGTATTGACGTCACGGTAGCGGATTTTCTATCGGCGTTAGTACGTTACGGGATCATTGCTTTTACGCTGATCGCGGCGTTAAGCCGGGTCGGCGTGCAGACGGCATCGGTTATCGCCGTATTGGGCGCCGCTGGCTTGGCGGTTGGCCTGGCGTTGCAGGGTTCACTGTCGAACTTTGCCGCCGGCGTGCTGCTGGTCATGTTTAGACCGTTCCGTACCGGCGAGTCGGTCGATCTGGGCGGGATCGCCGGCACCGTGACGCAGGTGCAGATTTTTTCCACTACACTACTGACCGCCGACGGCAAGGTCATCGTGGTGCCGAATGGCAAGATCATCGTCGGTAATATTATCAACAGTTCCCGTGAACCGAATCGCCGTACTGAAATAATTGTCGGTGTGGCGTATGACGCTGATATCGACGTGGTAAAAAACGTGCTGGGCGATATCGTCGCGGCGGATAACCGCATTCTGCGTGATAAAGACGTCACCATTCGGCTCAATGAGATGGGGCCGTCCTCACTCAATTTCGTGGTTCGCGTATGGACGACCAACGGTGACGCCGCCGTGGTGTACTGGGATTTGCTGGAAAATTTCAAACGGGCGCTGGATGAGCACCGTATCGGTATTCCTTACCCGCAGATGGATGTGCATCTGCACCATGCTTGTAACCGGACGGGGTCACAAGAAACGCCGACGCTGTAACGTTCCAGCCGGTATCGGCAACAGGACGTAGGCCGTTTCCTCTATTGCATCGCATAACATGCTGTTTCATGATGGTCTTCGTCCCGGCAGAGGTTGATGTCCTGACGGGCGTAATGAGAGGAAGCTCAGACGTGATAAATGAACATAGCATTGATGACGAGGTGAAAGCGGAAAAACCGTTGGGAAGTCAAAGCCTGTTTCGCGGTTTACAGTTGATCGAAATACTCAGCGACTATCCTAACGGGTGCCCGCTGGCGCGTATTGCCGAGTTGTCCGGGATGAATAAAAGTACCGTCCACCGGTTGTTGCAGGGGCTTGCCGGATGCGGTTACGTCGTGCCCGCCCGCCAGCCCGGCAGCTATCGCCTGACCACCAAGTTTATCGCTATCGGCCAGAAGGCGCTTTCGTCGTTAAATGTGTTGCATGTAGCGGTGCCGCACCTTGAGGCGCTGAACCTGACGGTAGGAGAAACCGTCAATTTCTCAACGCGTGAAGACGATCACGCCATTTTGATTTATAAGCTGGAGCCGACCACCGGCATGATGCGCACCCGCGCCTATATCGGCCAACACATGCCTTTGCACACTTCGGCGATGGGCAAAATTTTCATGGCTTATGGTACGGATGATTATCCGGCTGAATACTGGCGTACCCATCAGAACAGTATTTGTCCCCTGACTGACAATACCATTGTTGAGTTGTCGGCCATGCGACAGGAACTGGCGGAGATCCGGCGTCAGGGGCTGGCGATGGACAGGGAAGAGAATGAACTGGGCGTTTCCTGCATTTCCGCGCCGGTGTTTGATATTCAGCATCGTGTGCCTTATGCCGTTTCCATTTCCTTGTCGATGGCGCGATTGCAGCAGATTGGGATTGAGACGTTGGTTGCGCCATTACGGGAAACGGCCCGAAACATCTCCCTCGAGTTGGGGTTTACGCCGCCGACATAGACGCCATTTTTCAGCCGGCCATACGCTGCTTAACCCGGTATTCGGATATTCGCCTATATTGAATGCAGCCTGCTCAGAGTAGGCTTTGTCATTCACTCACAAAGAGAAAGGGGATACCGTGAAGCTGAAAGTTTTGGCATTGTCTGCGCTGCTCGGTCTGTCGTCGATGGCGGTTCAGGCCGGTAATGAATTACCCGGCGGCCCGCACATTGTGACGTCCGGTACCGCCAGCGTTGATGCGACGCCGGATATTGCCCGGCTGGCGATAGAAGTCAACGTATCATCCAAGGAGGTGTCCGATGCCAAAAAACAGGTGGATGAGCGGGTCGCGCAATATTTCGCGTTTCTGGATAAAAGCGGCATCGATAAGAAAGATATCAATGCCGCCAACCTGCGCACACAACCGGAGTACGACTACCTGAAAAATGGCGGTTCGGTGCTGAAAGGCTATCGGGCTGTGCGTCAGGTTGAGGTGACGTTGCGTCAGTTGGACAAGCTCAATGAATTGCTGGATGGTGCGCTCAAATCCGGTCTCAATGAGATTCGGTCGGTGGAGCTGGGGGTTGCTAATCCGGATGTTTATCGTGAGCAGGCACGTAAAAAGGCGATAGAGCAGGCGACGTTACAGGCGCAGTCGCTGGCTGCTGGGTTTAATGCCTCGCTGGGGCCGGTCTACAGCATCCGTTATCATGTGGCTAATTACCAACCGGTGCCGGTTGCCCGTATGTTCAAAACGGCTGACATGGTAGCGCAAAGTGAGGTCTCGCAAACCTATGAACAGCGGACGATTCACTTTGACGACCAGGTGGATGTGGTCTTTGAACTGCAGCGAGCGCCCTGATTCGGGCGCAGCGCTGTTCTGCATCAGGACTGACGCAGTACCTGACGTCCGTGTGTAAGCAGAGCGTCGGTGACTTGCCGCATCATCCGGCTTTCCGGCGCGAAGCGATGCCAATAAAGCATACGGCGCTGGAACAGCCCCGGCGTCAGATCGATCAGCTCGCCATTCGCCAGCTCACGTTCGATCTGTAAGTGAGGGATCATACAGCAGGTGGTCCCCTGACGGGCGAGCTGTACGAAGGCTTCGGATGAGTTAACAATGTGGCAGGGCACGCTACCCGGCGGCAAGTCGAAATTTTGCTGCAAAAATGCCTGATGCATGTCGTCCAGGTGGTCGAAAGCCACGACCGGCGCGCGCAGCAGTGCGGAGCGCGTTACACCGTTAGGAAAGTAGCGGTCGGCGAATCCCGGCGAAGCGACGAACAGATAATCCAGCGCCCCCAGTTTATCCACCAGACAGCTCGGCAACGGCTGTGGCTGAATACTGACGGCACCCACCACTTCCCCCCGTCGTAAGCGCTCCTGGGTACGGGTTTCGTCTTCGACCTGCAAGTTCAACCTGATCGGCGAATCCACCAGTACCGGTTGAAGGGCAGGCAATAGCCAGGTCGCCAGACTGTCGGCGTTGACCGCCAGAGACAGCAACAACGGCGTTTCATTGCTGTTTTCGTTGCCCAGCCACTCTTCTTCCAGCAACTCCACCTGATGCAATAACGCCAGCAACTTCTGCCCTTGCTCGGTCGGACGCGGCGGAATCGTTCTCACCAGCAGCGGCTGGCCAAACAGGTTCTCCAACTGTTTAATACGCTGCGAGACGGCGGACTGCGTAATACAGAGTTTTTGTGCGGCGCGTTCAAAGCCACGTTCACGGATCACGGCGTCCAGCGCCTGAAGCGTGCGATAGTCCGGGCGTTTCATGAAGGTGATGATTCCTTTGCGTAAAAACGATGTTTGGCAATATGCCACATTTTTGTGAGGTATCGCCGAAAAAAATCGTCCGACCTGCCGCGGTGAGGCTGAAATATTACCGTGCCGGGCGGGCAAAGCTCTCCTTTTGAACATGCCATGCCCTATAATACGCACACGTTTTCGTCGCTATAGGCACAAGCACATCATGACACAGGATGAACTGAAAAAAGCCGTTGGCTGGGCTGCACTCGATTATGTTCGCCCCGGTACTATTGTTGGCGTGGGGACGGGTTCTACCGCCGCGCATTTTATCGACGCATTGGGGTCGATCAAACATCAGATTGAAGGCGCCGTCTCGAGCTCGGACGCCTCGACCGCCAAACTCAAAAGTCTGGGGATCCCGGTTTTTGATTGTAATGACGTAGATGCGCTTGACGTTTATGTCGATGGCGCGGATGAAATCAACCCACACATGCAGATGATCAAAGGCGGCGGTGCGGCGCTGACGCGGGAGAAAATCATCGCGGCGATCGCTCGTCAGTTTGTGTGTATCGTTGATGCATCCAAACAGGTGGATGTGCTGGGGCGTTTCCCGTTGCCCGTTGAAGTGATCCCGATGGCGCGGGCGTATGTTGCCCGGGAACTGGTCAAACTGGGTGGGCAACCGGTGTATCGCGACGGTGTCGTCACCGATAACGGCAACATTATTTTGGATGTACACAACATGGATCTGTCCGATGCCGTGGCGATGGAGAACCGTATCAATGGTCTGGCTGGCGTGGTAACCGTGGGGTTGTTCGCTAACCGCGGGGCGGATGTCGCGCTGGTGGGAACCGCCGATGGAGTGAAAACAGTCCGTCTAAAATAAAAAACAGTCCGTCTGAAATAAGATGACTTGAATCACCTGTTCCTGAAACAGCGGTTCGTTATTTTTTCAAGGATCCGGTCACGTTGGTGGGCCGGATTTTTTTATCTAAAAAATCCGGCTTCCTCTAACGGCTCATTTTTGGTACTTAATATCAGTTTTTCTTATTTCGTATCATGCCTGTGTGGCTCAGTTGCTGGTTGGCAGTATTTTTTGCCATGAAACAGCCCGGGAAGGGGGATGATAAAAAACGGGGCAGGCAATCGTTTGTATTGCCGCTTGCGTATTTTTTGTTATGTTTGCACAGACCGGTTTGCAAACCGTCATATCTGAAGTCTGAAAATAAGGTCGGGAAATGGCAAAGGTATCACTGGAAAAAGACAAGATTAAGTTTCTGCTGCTGGAAGGGGTGCACCCGAACGCGCTGGAAAATCTGCGCGCTGCAGGTTACACCAATATTGAATACCATAAGGGGGCGCTTGACCCGGAAGCGTTGAAAGCATCGATTCGCGATGCGCACTTTGTGGGGATTCGATCGCGCACGCACCTAACGGAAGAGATTTTCGCCGCCGCTGAGAAACTGGTAGCGGTAGGTTGTTTTTGCATCGGAACTAATCAGGTTGAGCTGTCGGCGGCGACCAAGCGTGGTATTCCGGTCTTCAACGCACCTTTTTCCAATACCCGTTCCGTGGCTGAAATGGTGATCGGTGAATTGCTGCTGCTGATGCGCGGCATTCCGATGGCTAACGCCAAAGCTCACCGCGGCATCTGGCACAAGCAGGCGGTCGGTTGTTTTGAAGCCCGCGGCAAAAAGCTGGGTATCATTGGCTATGGCCACATCGGCACCCAACTGGGGATTTTGGCCGAAAGCCTGGGGATGCACGTCTATTTCTACGATATCGAAAGCAAATTGCCGTTGGGTAACGCCCAACAGGTGCGTCATTTGTCCGATCTGCTGAACATGAGCGATGTGGTCAGTCTGCATGTGCCGGAAACCGATAGCACCCAGAATATGATCGGCGCCGACGAGCTGGCGCTGATGAAACCGGGTTCGATTTTGATCAACGCATCACGTGGTACGGTGGTCGATATTCCGGCGCTGAGCAACGCGCTGGCCAGCAAGCATCTTTCCGGTGCGGCTATCGACGTGTTCCCGCAGGAGCCGGCGACCAATAGCGACCCGTTCCTATCACCGCTGTGTGAGTTCGATAACGTGATTCTGACGCCGCATATCGGTGGCTCTACCGAAGAAGCGCAGGAGAATATTGGCGAAGAGGTTGCCGGGAAACTGGTGAAATACTCGGATAACGGTTCTACCTTGTCTGCCGTTAATTTCCCGGAAGTATCGCTGCCGACGCACAGTGATCGCGCCAGCCGTCTGCTGCACATTCATGAGAACCGTCCCGGCATCATGACGCAGATTAACAACATCTTTGCCGAGCAGGGCATCAACATTGCGGCGCAATATCTGCAGACCAGCCCGACCATCGGTTATGTGGTTATCGACGTGGAAACTGACGGCGCTGATACCGCGTTGCAACTGATGAAAGCCATCCCCGGCACTATTCGTGCCCGCCTGCTGTTCTGAGTCGCGGGTGACTTGCCGGGTGTAACCGACAAGTCGGTCTAATGAGGAAGCCAGCCCGGACAGGCTGGCTTTTTTACGTCTGTCTTTCTCATTTACAGCGTGATGACCACCTTACCGCGCATATGGCCGTCCAGTACCGCCTCGTGCGCCTGCTTCAGCGTCTCGGTCGTTAATCCGCTAAAAGTCTGGCTGAGGGTGCCCTGCAATGTGCCGCTATCTACCAAGTGCGCCACCTCATGCAGAATCTCTCCCTGACGTGCCATATCCGGCGTAGAAAACATACTACGGGTAAACATGAACTCCCAATGAAGCGCAGCGCTTTTCAGCTTCAGCAGATTCTGGTCCAGCGGTTGTGTATTTTCGACGATGGTACAGATATGTCCCATCGGGGCGATTAACCGGCTGATGGCGTCCCAGTGGCCGTCGGTGTCATTCAGGCAGAATATGTAATCGACCTGCTCAATGTTCTGTTTCTTCAACTCATCGACCAGATGGCGATAATCCACGACCCGATGCGCGCCCCGTTCACGGCACCATTGTGCGGAATCAGGACGAGAAGCCGTTGCGATAACCGTCACTTCACTGCGTTGAGCCGCCAGCGAAATGGCCAGTGAGCCGACGCCGCCGGCTCCGCCGATAATCAGCAGCGTTTTGCCTTTTGCCGCGTTCTGAATATTCAGATGCTCGAATAGCCCTTCCCAGGCCGTCAGCGCGGTTAACGGCAGGGCGGCGGCTTCAGCCCAGTCCAGCGACGCCGGTTTGTGCGCCGCGAGGCGAGCATCAATCAATTGATGCGTGCTGTTGCTGCCGGCACGGGTGATATCGCCGGCGTACCAAACTTCGTCTCCTGCTTTGAAACCTTGTACGGCTGAGCCGGTTTTTACCACTATCCCACTGGCATCCCAGCCGAGAATGCGTGGATGTTCCAGACCGTCTCTGCATAAACGCGCATGTACTTTGGTATCGACCGGGTTAACCGACACGGCTTTTACGGCTACCAGCAGGTCATGTTCACCGGGTTGCGGTAATTCAGCTGTGATTTCTACGAAGTTCTCGGGTTTTCTGGGGTCAACGGCAATGGCTCTTACTGTCATGATTTATTGTTCCATCGTTACGGGTTGGCTTGGGTGACAGTGTAGAACCTGTCGATAGTGCTGATAAGATGGACAATAACTAACGATGTGTTCGATTGAGAAGAACAATTATGTTCAAACAATTACAGGATATGGCGCTATTCGCTCTGGTGGCGGAATGCGGCAGTTTTACCGAAGCGGCCAGACAGGCCGGCATGGCCAAGTCGAGCCTTAGCCTGCGGATCAGTCAACTGGAGCAGGCTCTGGGCTTGAGGCTATTCAATCGTACAACCCGCAAACTCAACCTGACTTTTGCCGGCGAACGTTATCTGGTGCATTGTCGAGAAATGCGGCAAGCCAGTGAGCGCGCTGAGATGGCGATGCTGCACTTGCGCAATAACCCTAGCGGGCGCTTGCGGATCACCGCTCCCGCCGGCCTGGGCGCCACACTGTTGGCCCGGTTAACTGCGGAGTTTCAGCTACGTTTCCCGGCCGTCTCGCTGGATATCGTTGTTGCCGATCGGGTGATTGATTTGGTGGAAGAGGGGTTTGACGTTGCGCTGCGTACCGGTAAGCCGCAAGATTCTTCCCTTATTGGTCGATCTCTGGGACAAGTGCCGCATTATCTGGTTGCTTCGGCAGCGTATCTGGCCGGGTTCGCGCCGATTATGCACCCGCGAGACCTGCAGTCGCATCGGTGTATTACACACCGGGCCTGGCCGGAATGGGGATTTCATCGTGAAACAGAGTATTTTCTCTGGCGGTTGCCGCAATCACACATTACCGACAATCTGTTGTATGCACGGGCCTGTGCGCTGGCTGACGGCGGTATTACGCTGTTGCCGACATTTTTGTGCCGCGAGCCGCTGGACCGGGGCGAATTAGTTTGCCTGTTGCCCGAATGGCAGGCGGATACCAATGATCTCTATTTGATTTACCCAGGTCGAAAATTGAACTCACCCGCTCTCAATTGCTTTATTGATTTTGCCGTGGGGTTTGATGCACTGTGCGATTATTCATCACATTAGGCGCTACACCGTTTCCTATAGTGTTGGATGCAGTGGTTTCCAATGCTGATTCTTTAGCTGAGAACAATAACTCTTTCATCAATTATCATGATCTGCGTTTTGAGCATAAACGTATCTTTTCGGCTTATATCCCTGCTAAATGCATCGACGAACCCACCATAAAAAGGAACTTGATCGTTTCTGTTGACCACTTATCCGTAGAGCATGTTACAGTCGTCACGGTTTTTCTTTTTTAAAGAAACAACAATACAATTAAAATAAAATGTTGTTTTGTTTTTACTGGTCCTGTGTGACGTTCGCTGCTTTACCGGGCATTGATGTGATGGTGGCCGGTGGTTTGTCAGGGAATCGTGAATGGCGCAAAGCTATACGTGCTTCTGCGGTTTATATCGTGGAAGTGATCGGCATCTTGTAGTGAAAGTGAGAAATCGGAATGGCAGAACAAAAAGGAAATATTTCCTCCATAAATAATATTCGTCTTGTGACGCTGTTTATCACCCTGTTAACCATTATTCTGGCGCTGTTTGCCCTCTCAATTGGTACTGCCAGCTATTTTCTCAAACAGAGTAATGCTTCTCTGGAGCGGGCTAATCTGGTGTCTGAGATCCGGGCCGGGATCAGCAGCAGCATGGATAACTTTCGTGTTTCCCGTCAGTTACTCATCCAGGCGGTAGCGTCGTCGCGTATTGGTGATACTGATTCCTTTAAGCAGGCCTTTGCTGAAGGCGCTGAGCGTATCAAAAGCTCGCAGAAGCGTTTTGACGACTATATGGCGCGTACCGATAAATCGAGCGAAGAGAAGTCGCTCGATGCTGATTTGACCACGCACTATATCGCTTATCGGGACAAAGTGATGGTGCCGATGGTGGATTTTGTGCGTAATGGCGAATTCGAAAACACCATTGAGCTGGAGACGACGCTGGCGCGTCAGTTAGATACCAATTACGCCGTTCAGGTGCGTAAGGAAGTGAAATACCTGACGGATCATGCAAACAACATCAATGCGCAAGCTGCCGGGAATGCACGTCTGGGGAATATCCTGATGGGGGTATCGTTCATTTTGGCGATCATACTGGCTGCACTGACCTATCTGATCATTCGCCGGGCGATTCTGGTGCCGATCCATGTCCTGATTGCTCGCATTCAACGGATTGCGCAGGGCGATTTGACTCAGCCGGCAGAGGATCTGGGACGTAACGAAATTGGTATTCTGGGGCAAAATCTACACCATATGCAGGCGTCCCTGACAAATACGGTGACGGTTGTTCGTGAGGGCGCCGACTCGATTTACCAGGGGGCGTCTGAAATTAGTGCGGGTAACGTCGATCTGTCTTCTCGTACCGAGCAGCAGGCAGCGGCGTTGGAGCAGACGGCAGCCAGCATGGAAGAGCTGACCTCCACCGTGAAGCAGAACTCGGATAACGCCAACCATGCCAGCCAACTGGCGCGTAATGCTTCCAGCAAAGCGGAACAGGGTGGATCTATCGTTCAGGACGTGGTGAAAACCATGGGGGATATCTCTTCCAGTTCGAAGAAGATTTCGGAGATAACAAGTGTTATCAATAGCATAGCCTTCCAGACCAATATTCTGGCGCTCAATGCCGCGGTGGAAGCGGCCCGTGCCGGCGAGCAAGGGCGTGGCTTTGCGGTGGTTGCCGGCGAAGTGCGCAACCTGGCGCAACGCAGTGCGCAGGCGGCGAAGGAAATCGAGTCACTGATTGGCGAGTCCGGCAAACTGGTGGAAAACGGGTCGGTCTTGGTAGCCAAAGCCGGTGATACGATGGATGAGATTGTGAAAGCCGTCGTCAGTGTGACGGATATCATGGGGGAAATTGCCTCCGCATCTGATGAACAAAGCCGGGGTATTGGTCAGGTGAATCAAGCCGTGCTGGAAATGGAAGGGACGACCCAGCAGAATGCGGCGTTGGTACAAGAGGCTTCGGCAGCGGCGGCTTCACTGGAATCGCAGGCGGAACGCCTGACTCAGGCGGTCGCCGTATTCAAACTGCGTCATCGCCGCGAAAATGAATCGGTTCGCGCTTCGTTGCCGTCACGACCAGTCGTACAGGCTATTCCTGCCGTTGCGGCTATTGGTGCGGGTAAGGGCGGCAGTAGTGATCAGAATTGGGAAACGTTCTGACGGTTATCATGTGTGGCTCAATGCGTCGCGCATGATGATGACGTGAACATCTTCAAATGAAAAACCCGCCAATTGGCTAACACCGTTCACTTAAGGTGTTTTGAGTGAACGGGATACTGGGTTTTTGAGATCCGAACGGCCCTCGCTTTG
>NZ_SZVX01000015.1:0-125487 GCF_007210685.1 Dickeya sp. ws52 | reverse complement strand
AAACTACCTGAGTATGCTAAAACTGGGAGCGATCAGGTTATTTTTAAAGCGGTTGTTAAGTTAAGGGACACAGCCTAGACGCCTTTAATTTTTTTACTCTTATTTCACGTTGTTGAGTGACATAGACGAAAGCACGCTGTCTAACGTGATGGTACACTTCGCCTCTCATTTTTTGTGGGGCGAATAACACGTGAGGCGTCAGGATTATGTCGCCTGAATTCACAAAAACATACTGTATTTATACCCAAAATAATTCGAGTTGCAGGCAGGCGGCAATCGAGCGAATCCCCAGGAGCTTACATAAGTAAGTGACTGGGGTGAGTGAGGGCAGCCAACGCACCTGCAACTTGAAGTATGAAGGGTATAGTTAGTGATTAAAGTAGGGGTTCACATGCAGGGCACCAAATTTGGCCTTTTTGTTGGTGGAGTGTTGCTGGCGGCGACAGTCGGCAACGTGCAGGCTGAAGCACTACAACCCGATCCCGCCTGGCAACAAGGCAAGCTGGACAACGGCTTTAGCTGGCAGCTTCTTGCTACACCCCAGCGCCCCAGCGACCGGATTGAACTACGGCTGATGATTAACACCGGTTCATTGACGGAAAACTCGCAGCAAACGGGGTTTGCCCATGTTATTCCGCGTCTGGCGTTGTTGCCGCGAGACACTTTTTCCGCCGGTCAATTACCGTCGTTGTGGCAGCAATCTGAAAGCGAAACCCGGCCGCTGCCTCCGGCTACGACATCGTATGATTTCACGTCCTATAATCTGAGTTTGCCGAATAACCGGCCTGATCTGCTGAAAGATGCCCTCAACTGGCTGGCGGATACGGCGGGCCAGTTACCGATTGACGATAAACGCATCGCATCGGCGACGAAAATGATTGATCCGGTGGCGACCGCGCCTTCCAACCCTCAGGACCCGACCTGGCGCTATCGCCTGAAAGGATCGTCGTTGCTGTCGTACGCGCCGGGTCAACCGCTAAAAGCCTCGGCGAATGCGGAACAGCTCAGCAAATATTACAAAACCTGGTACACCCCGGACGCCATGACGCTGTATGTGGTGGGTAATGTCGACAGCCGCGTCATTGCCGAACAGATTGACAAAGCGTTTTCTCCGTTACAGGGGAAACGAGTCGTCCCGTCGCCGCTGCCGACCTTATCCGCGATGCCATCGGCTCCTATTAGCCTGATGGATAGCAGTGCGAAGCAGGATATTCTGTCGCTGGTGTGGGATATGCCGTGGCAACCCATTCGTGATTCACAGGCGCTGGCCCGTTATTGGCACAGTGATTTGGCGCGCGAGGCGCTGTTCTGGCATATGCAGCAGGCATTGACCAAAAGCCCGCTGAAAGACACCAATGTCCGTTTCGACTGCAATGTGGTGTATGGTCGTGCCCAGTGCGCCATCCATCTGGATAATGTTACCGGCGAGTCGGCCCAGACAGGGGTGACGTTCCTGAGCAAAGAGCTGCTGGCGTTACGGGATAAAGGGTTGTCTCAGGCCGAGTTTGATACGCTGATGGCGCGTAAGACGGAGGAACTGGGCAAACTGTTCGCCACTTATGCCCGTGCCAGCACCGATATTTTGATGGATCAGCGTCTGCGCTCGCAGAAAAATGGCGTGGTGGATATCGCACCGGAGCAGTATCAGAAACTGCGTCAGAATTACCTGGCCTCCGTCACGCTGGAGATGCTGAATCAGGAGCTGCATCAGCAACTGTCTCAGGAAGCGACGTTGGTGATGTTGCAGCCACAGGGCGAACCCGAAGCCGACATGAAGGCGTTGCGCGAGACTTACATGAGCATCATGAAACCGGATAATAGCACCGCTTCTGCTATGCCGGATGCCGCCAAAGCATCGCAGGACGAAACCTCCTCGGCGGCACGTTAACGCCGGGCCTTTGCGCTGCCGTCGGCACGCCGGTGCATACGTAATTGCATGTCGTCGGTTGCCGCACGGACAAACAAAAACGCCGCTTCAGTATGGTACTGACGCGGCGTTTTTTTCTTCGGCGCTATAGCGCTGTTTAGGCGGGCATCGCGTCCAGCGGGATGATCGCACCGCGATACTGAATAACGGTGCTGGCGGTGAGGTGGCCGCGTTTGGCGGCATCCTGCGCGCTACCGCCGTTCAGGCGCACCGACAGGTAACCGGCGCTGAATGAATCGCCTGCCGCGGTGGTATCGACGACTTTCTCTTTCGGCAGCGTAATCGCCGGGATTTCCAGCAGCGGCTCCCCCTGAATCGACACCAGACAAGCGTCTGCGCCGCGCTTGACAACCACTTCCGTTACGCCTGCGCCGTGGGTACGTTTCAACACCTCGTCTACCGGCAGTTCGCCCCACAACATATCTTCGTCGTCCAGCGTCAGGAATGCGATATCGGTGCAGGCCAGCATATCGCTGTATGACTGGCGGGTTTCTTCTTTGCTCTGCCACAGACGCGGGCGGTAATTATTGTCGAAAATCACCTTGCCGCCGTTGGCGCGGCAGGCGCGCAGCACCGCCAGCAGGCGTTCACGGCTGTTCTGGTTGAGGATCGCCAGACTGATGCCGCTCAGGTAGATGTAATCGAACTTCGCCAGTTGCTGGCTGATGGTTTCGGCATCCGGGCTTTCCAGCCAGTAACGGGCCGCAGCGTCGTTACGCCAGTAATAAAACGTACGTTCGCCGGTCGCGTCGGTTTCGATGAAATACAGCCCCGGCAATTTGTTGTCCAGACGCTGGATCAGGTCGGTTTTGACCCCTTCCTGCTGCCAGGCAGCCATCATTTCGCTACTGAAAGAGTCGGTACCCAGCGCGGTAACATAGTGCACGCCGAGTGCTTCTGGTTTTACCTGACGGGAGATATAGACGGCGGTGTTGAGGGTATCGCCACCAAAACCGCGGCTGAGATCCGCGCCTTTCTGTGACAGTTCAATCATGCACTCGCCAATAATCGCAATGTTCTTCGTCGTCATGACAGCTGACCTGTAAAAAAGAGAAGGTGAACCCAATGGAAACTAGCGCCAGTCTCAACATTACACGGTAGAGAGTCAATAGTGATGAAACGATGTTTTATTTTTTCATGATATGGATCGGGAAAAGCGATTGTAATCCCGATCCTGTATACAGAGTGGCGCTTGATGCGTTGTGCTTGCGGTTATGACGCTTGCTGGCGACGTTCGGTAACGCTCTGCCCGCCGATGCCCCAATTGTCGGTTTCCACCTCGTCAATGATGACGACGGTCGTGGCCGGATTTTTCCCCAACGTATCCACCAGTAGCTGCGTTACGCCGGCAATCAGTTGTTTCTTTTGTTCGGCGGTGGCGCCGTCTTTGGTGATGCGAATATTGACGAAAGGCATGGTTGCTCCTGTTAATTGGCTCAGGGCCGAGTCAGGCATCGGGTAGCGACGCCGGTTTCGGTGTCTCGGCTTTGGGGTCCGCCGTGGCTATCCAGGCGGCACAAAACAAGGTCAGGCGTGCGAAGAAGTAGAAAAACGTCATCAGGCCGATCACGGAGCCAAACGCGGCGCCGGAAGGCGATGTCGCCAGTTTGGGCAGCGCCACGGTCATGGCGAATTTCAGCGCTTCGAAGCCGATGGCCGCCATCAGCGTGCCGCGCAACAGCGGCGTGCGCCGGGGATTATGGCGCGGCAACACCCACAGTATCCACAAAAACAGCAGATAGTTGGCGAAAATGGAGATGGACAACGCAATCAGCGTCATGACCGGGCGCAGCCAATCAATGCCGCCCAGGCCCAACGCCCGGACGATAGTCGCCTGCGCGCTGCCGGCTACCGAAGTGAGAAACAGCGTGATCACCAGCGCCAGCAGCAGCCCGATCAGCGACAGGAAATCCCACAGGTAGCGCAGATAGAGTTTCTCTTCCTCGTGCGGCTTACGCTCCCATACATCGCGCGACTGAGCGTGAATCGCTTCCCGCAGGTTGCCTATCCAGTTTACGCCGGAATAGAGTGCTATCAGCAAACCGGTCAACCCAACGGTGGTGCGCTGCCGTACCGCGGTATTCACGGTGTTCTTTAGGGTACGGGCAAGGTTCGGGTCGCTGATGCTGTTGACAATACGGTTGATAAGACCGGTCAGCAGGTCAGGGTTGGAAGCCAACACAAACCCTGCCGTGGCGAACGTGACCATGAGGATTGGAATCAGCGACAGAAACGAAAAATAGGTGATGGCCGCGCCGAACTGGTTGCCCATCCGGTCGTTAAAACGCTCTCCTGCGCGGATAAAATGCGCGATAGCCGGTACTGATCTGATGCGATGCAGCCAGCCGGTTAAACGTCCCAAGCGCTGATGCGGCGTGCCGGATTGCGCGCCCTGCTCGGTCGATGGGAGCGGCGGATTGGGCTTCACAGGCATTCAATCTCTCCTGAGCGACATTCCTGCTGAGTATAACGCAGGCGAACTTTCGGTAAATGTGTAAAGACGGCCTATCGGCTGATTGATGCTGAAAGACACAAATGTCTTGTTTATACTCGGAATCTTAACATTGTCCGCCGCGTTCGCCTGCCGACGCGACCTGTAAGCGAGCCGATTCGCCATGCCTGTTTCCACACCGTCCGTGCCGCCCAAACCCTCTCCCGGCGGCTTACGCCTGAACCTACGCATCCTGTCCGTGGTGATGTTTAACTTTGCCAGTTACCTGAATATCGGGTTGCCGCTGGCGGTATTGCCGGGCTATGTGCATGAGCGCCTTGGGTTCAGTGCATTCTGGGCCGGTCTGGTCATCAGCTTGCAGTATTTTTCTACTTTGATCAGCCGCCCGCGAGCCGGTCGTCATGCCGATGAAAAAGGGCCAAAACAGGTGGTGGTGTTCGGGTTGGCGGGGAGTGTGCTGAGCGGTGTGTTCTATGCACTGGCTGCCTGGAGCGACGACTCACCGGTACTGGCGCTGGCATTGCTGTGTATCGGACGTTTGATTTTGGGCATCGGGCAGAGTTTTGCCGGCACCGGCGCAACGTTGTGGGGCGTCGGCGTGGTGGGGTCGTTACATATTGGCCGGGTGATTTCGTGGAACGGCGTGGCGACCTACGGCGCAATGGCGATTGGCGCTCCGTTGGGGGTGTGGATTTATCATCTCGGCGGTTTGTCGCTGCTGGCGTTGGTCGTTGTGCTGGTGGCCGGTATGGCAATGTTGCTGGCGTTACCTCGCCCGGTAGTGAAGGTAACGCCGGGCAAGAAACTGCCGTTTCGCGAAGTACTCGGCAAAGTGTGGCTGTACGGCGTGATTCTGTCGCTGGCATCCGCCGGGTTTGGCGTGATTTCGACGTTTATCACCTTGTTTTACGCCGGCCGCCAGTGGGAGGGCGCCGCGCTGACCCTGAGTGTCTTCAGTTGTGCTTTTGTCGGCACCCGTCTGTTGTTCCCGAATGTCATTAATCGTTTTGGCGGCTTGCGGGTGGCGCTGGCCTGCTTTCTGGTAGAAAGTGCCGGTTTGCTGCTGATATGGCTGGCATCTCACCCGCTGATGGCGGAAGTGGGCGCCTTTTTCGCCGGTGCCGGGTTTTCGCTGGTGTTTCCGGCGCTGGGCGTGGTGGCGGTTAAGGCGGTGTCCGCGCAGAATCAGGGCAGCGCGCTGGCGACTTACACCATCTTTCTTGATTTATCGTTGGGTGTGGTTGGGCCGGCCGCCGGCATTATGATGGCCTATACCGATATCGATGCGATTTATCTGGCTGCCGCAGGATTGGCGTTGATAGGGTTATTGCTGACTTTGCGGCTATATCAGCGTGGCGGGCAAGGCGTAGCGGAAGGATGAGTGAGTACCCGCCGTCAGCCGTTGTCGGCGCGGCGGGGTGCTCTGGCATTGAGTGAAATCAGTTCAGCTTCAGCGTGCCGATGACCTTACCCGCATCGGCCTGCGCTTGTTGCAGATTGCTCGCCGGCAGCGTGATTTGCAGCGTCAGCAGACGATTATCCACCTTAGCCAGCACGATAGACGAGAACGCTTTCTGCCCGTCGCTGGTCATCACGCTGTCGAGTTGTTGAATCTGATGGCCGTTGATCTCGGCGGTCTTGTTGCCCAGTACCTGAAGGTTGGCGTCGCGTCCGCGTTGTTGTTGTTCCAGCCGTTGACCTAATGCCGGCAGATCCAGCTGCGTATCATCACCGACAATCACGATGATGGCTTTCTGGCCGCTTTGGTCGGCATAGACATGCATATTGTTGTTCTGATTGCCTAATTTTCCGCTTTGATCGCTCAAGCCATCCGGCAGCGTAAAGCTTAATTTACCGGAAAGCAGGGACACATTCTGCGAGGTGGCTTTCTCTGCCGTTGGGTTGGCGGCCGGCGCGTCGGCCTTCTTATCGCTGTTGCCGTCGCAGGCGGCCAGCGTGGCGGCCAGCAGAGCAATACCGATATATTTCGCTAAGTTTGGCATGGGTATCCTTTCTTTATCACGAACAAAAACAGATCACGAACAAAAACAGAAGTGGCGCTATGGCACCTGATTCGGGACGTAAAAACAAGCGTTTTGTGATTACGATTCCTGTCTTACGCTCGAATCAGGCTGAGGCAGGCAATTTTTCCGGTTATTCCGAAACCCGTTTATGGGCGGGAAAATCCGTTTTGAATAAAAAGCGTATCAGGCGGTCTGATCCTGGTACGGCGAGCTTCCCGCCTGGCTCAGACGGCGTAGCAGCATATTCAGCAGCACGCCGTACATCGGCAGGAAGAAAACCAGATTAATGGCGATCTTAAAGAAATAATCCACCGTAGCGATTTCCATCCAGTGGGTCGCCATGAATGGGTCCGTGCTGCGATAGAAAGCGATAAAAAAGAACGCGACCGTATCGCTAAGGTTGCCGAGCACGGCGGAAGCGGCCGGAGCCACCCACCAGGCTTTGAGCTGGCGCAGGCGGTTAAAAACATGTACGTCGAGAATTTGGCCCAATACATACGCCATCAGGCTGGCGGCGGCGATACGCGCGACTATCGGGTTCACCTGGCTCAGCGCGCCGAACCCCTGCCATTCACCTTTATAAAACAGCGATGAAACCAGATACGACGCGATCAGCGCCGGCACCATCACGGTCAGGATAATGCGGCGTGCCAGCGGAGCGCCGAAAATGCGTACCGTTAAATCAGACGCCAGAAAGATGAACGGGAAGGTAAAGGCACCCCAGGTGGTATGAAAGCCGAAAAGCGTAATGGGCAACTGCACCAGATAGTTGCTGGAGATAATCACCAGAATATGGAAGAGCGATAGCCAGCACAGCGCCGTCAGCCGCTGTTGTGCGGAGAATTGAAACATAGTATGACCTTTTTTTGGTTATTGGGGTGAGGGAACCCAGACAAATTGCCTCGTCATACCCGTCACACTTCAAGTTACAGTTGCTTTGGCCGGCTTGATTCATCCTGGTGGCCGACAGCGGTCAGCGGCCAGATATCCATGCGGTTTGCGCCGTGCTGTAATTCGGGTTATTTCGGGTATATGCGTCTTTTTAACGCTAACGTGTCGGCATCATACCGCGTTGTTGTAGCTTTGCAATGGTTCGCGGCCGTATGATTTCGTGTGTAATAATTAATCGCCGCCTGACGGCTTGCACCCCCTTGCGGGAAGGGTAAACTACGCCGCACTGCGTTCGACAATCATCATGAGACACTGAATGACCGATATTTTCGCCAATCCGGACCATACGCTGGATGCACAGGGGCTGCGTTGTCCTGAACCGGTAATGATGGTGCGCAAAACGGTGCGCCAGATGGAAACCGGGCAAACGTTGCTGATTATCGCCGATGATCCGGCCACCACCCGTGATATTCCCGGTTTTTGCCGTTATATGGAGCATGAGTTGCTGGCGCAAACGACCGAGCGGCCGCCGTATCGCTACCTGCTGCGCAAAGGGGCGTAGCAAGCGGGGAGCGCCTTGCGAACTTGTGGGGCTCTCGGCGTTAGACGTAAAGCGAGCGGACTATCAGGACATGACCGCCAAAGTAACAGATAGCCATCAACGCCTGCCAGCAACGAGAAGTTGGCGACGTTGCCTAATGCAAAATAGTGATCCCCTGCCACTCATGCCATAACGGCGGTCACCAGCACCAACGCCGTGACCACAACTGGCTGTTACCACAATCGCGCGCCCTTAACGGCCTGTGCCGATTATGCCTGGCGGGACGGGTTCTCAGTATAGGCAAATCCTGAGGTTGAGGTCGGCGTGAGGCGTGATACCGGCCGGCTTGCCGGTGGAGAGGCGGCGGGCTTCATGCTATGTTAGCGGCCAGTTTTTGTGGCGGAATGATGATGCCTGACAACTTGTCGGGGGAGACGAACTTTTAATGAGCAATGAACCCGTACTTTACCGTATCCAGTTCATTAATAACGGTAAGAACTATCAGCTGTATGTGCGTGAGCTGGTGCAGAGCAATCTGTTCGGATTTATTGAAATTGCCGATTTCGTTTTCGACAACCAATCAACGGTACTGGTTGATCCCACCACGGAGAAACTGAAAACGGAGTTTGCCGGCGTTGGCCGCAGCTATATTCCACTGCAGGCCGTTATCCGCATTGATGCGGTCACCGAACGTGATCGCGATAGCGCCCGTATTTCAGAGCTGGGCGATAACGTCACCCATTTTCCCTATCTGCCGGGTAAAAAAACCTAGCTGCCGGGTAAAAAAAACTAGGCTATCCGGTGGCGCTTGCCGCGCCGCCGTTTCCCTGCCGATGAACGGTTTGCCGTTAGCGTTTTTTACGCGGCGGCACCGGTTGTTTTCGCTGCCAGTCCAGTAATTCGAATACCCCGAACAGAAAGATGCGCAATTGCAGTAGCCCGCTGAGCGGCGGCGCGTCTTTGGGCTGGCTGGCTTTCAGCAGCAGAAATTGCACGCCGTGCATCAACAGCATGAATCCCATCGCCAGCACCATGAAAATGTTCAGCGGGCGAGGAAACGGGTGAATCAGGTTCAGAATCAAGAACCCCCATATACCCAGCATCAGCAGTCGGCCAAGATTAATCCAAATGCTCATCGTTGCCTCCGGGAGTCGCATCAGTCGCATGACGGATATAAAGACGGTAGGACACCTGACCGGCGGTTTTCTCGCGGTGCAGCGTCCAGGTAGGCGGAATAGCCAACATGCGGTTTTCCGCCTCGGTTTCGATATAAATCCAGGCTTCCGCCGCCAGCCAATTGCCGTCTTCCAGCAACCGCAGCGTGTCATCCAACAGGCCGCGGCGAAACGGCGGGTCGAGAAACACCACGTCGAAAGGGAGAGGGGACGCCGGCTTAGCCAGCCATTGCAGCGTATCGGTATTCACCACTTCGGCATTATCGGCACGCAGCAGCGACAGATTCTGCGCGAGTTGGCGCGCCACATTGCGTTCGGCTTCCAGTAGCGTGGCGTGAGCGGCCGAGCGTGACAGCGCCTCCAGCCCCAGCGCGCCGCTGCCGGCAAAACAGTCCAGACAGCGCGACTGCTGAATGACCGGAGCGAGCCAGTTGAACAGGGTTTCGCGGACGCGGTCGGTGGTGGGGCGCAAGCCGGGGCTGTCCGGCACGGGGAGTTTTCTGCCGCGCCACTGACCGCCGATAATGCGGATTTGACCGGGCGCGGATGTCGCTTGATGTTTTGCCATAACCTGTATTTTGCTGAAATGGGGCACCGACGGCGGCCCGCCGGATTTTGTGAGGCGTTATTCTAACGGCGGCGGCCGGTGTAGCAAATGTAAAGATGCAGTTAATGGGAGGCGACGCCGAAAAATCCGTCAAATTCGGGGATTTGTCTGGTGTTTGACACACCTGGTTACGGAGATTGTCACTCTACCCAGGGGAGCGGCGCGTGTTGCTGGCGGCGGGAAAGTGTTAAACTCATTGTTTTATTGACTGCATTGGTTATTGATCAGCCGCACTGGGTGGCAGGAGCGCAATTACACGATGGCGAAAGAGAAAAAGCGCGGATTTTTTTCCTGGCTGGGATTAGGGCGTCAGGACGAGGAGAAAACCGAACAATCGCAACCGGTGCCGGAAGCGACGCAAGCGGCGGATGAAGCAACGCCCGCGGCTCCGGAATCGGCACAGAAGATAGACGACGTCGCACCGGAACAACCGGAACAGCGCAGCGCGCCGGCTGAAACTGCGGAAACGACGTCGCCCGAGTCACAACCAACTGAGGCATCTATACCGGTCGAGCTACCGGAAACACCGGTGCAGGTGGCCGAGGCCGTGCCGGAAACGGCGTTCGCCCCCGTCACTGAATCGCAAGCGGATACTGAAACGTCGGACACCGACGCGGACGATGACGTCGAGTCCGAGCCTGTAGCCGTGGATGTTCCGGCTGCGCCGGTGGTGTCGCAGGAGCAGGAACGCCCGACCAAAGAAGGCTTTTTCGCCCGCCTGAAGCGTAGCCTCATAAAAACCCGCCAGAATCTGGGGTCCGGGTTTGTCGGTCTGTTCCGCGGCAAGAAAATCGACGACGATCTGTTTGATGAGCTGGAAGAACAACTGCTGATCGCCGACGTCGGCGTCGAAACTACCCGGAAAATTATCGACCGATTGACCGAACATGCCAGCCGCAAACAACTGAAAGACGCCGAAGCGCTGATCGCGTTGCTGAAGGCGGAAATGAGCGACATTCTGGCGAAAGTGGATGCGCCGCTGGCTATCGACGGTAAAACGCCGTTCGTCATTCTGATGGTCGGCGTCAACGGGGTGGGGAAAACCACCACCATCGGCAAACTGGCGCGTCAGTATCAGGCGCAAGGTAAATCGGTGATGCTGGCGGCGGGCGACACGTTCCGTGCGGCGGCTGTAGAGCAGTTGCAGGTATGGGGCCAGCGCAACAATGTGCCGGTGGTGGCGCAGCACACCGGCGCGGATTCCGCCTCGGTCATTTTTGATGCGTTGCAGGCCGCCAAAGCGCGTGGCATCGACGTGCTGATTGCCGATACCGCAGGGCGTCTGCAAAACAAAGCGCACCTGATGGAAGAACTGAAGAAGATCGTGCGCGTCATGAAGAAGCTGGATGAAGACGCGCCGCATGAAGTGATGTTGACGCTGGATGCCAGCACCGGTCAAAACGCGGTTAGCCAGGCCAAACTGTTCAATGAAGCAGTCGGGCTGAACGGCATCACGTTGACTAAACTGGACGGCACCGCCAAGGGCGGCGTGATCTTCGCCATCGCCGATCAGTTCGGCATTCCCATCCGCTACATTGGGGTGGGGGAAAGTATCGATGATTTGAGGCCGTTCAAGGCGGACGATTTTATTGAAGCCTTGTTCGCCCGTGAGGATTAAAACGGATGATTCGGTTTGAGCAGGTCAGCAAAGCCTATCTCGGCGGTCGCCAGGCGTTGCAAGGGGTGGATTTTCATATCCGCCCGGCCGAGATGGTATTTCTGACTGGTCACTCTGGCGCAGGGAAAAGTACCCTGCTGAAGCTGATTTGCGGAATTGAACGCCCAAGCGCGGGCCACATCCTGTTTGGCGGTCACGATATCAGTCGCCTGAAGAAAAGCGAGGTGCCGTTTCTGCGTCGGCAGATCGGCATGATCTTTCAGAATCATCATTTGCTGATGGATCGCACGGTGTATGAAAACGTCGCCATGCCGCTGATTATCTCCGGCGCCAGTGCCGAGGATATCCGCCGTCGCGTGTCGGCGGCGCTGGATAAAGTCGGGCTACTCGACAAGGCGCGCAGCTACCCGATTCAGCTCTCCGGCGGTGAGCAGCAACGTGTCGGCATTGCCCGGGCGGTGGTGAACAAACCGGCGGTATTGCTGGCGGACGAGCCGACCGGCAATTTGGACGATGCGTTGTCCGAAGGCATTTTGCGCCTGTTTGAGGAGTTTAATCGCGTGGGCGTTACGGTGTTGATGGCGACGCACGATACCGGGCTTATCGCCCGCCGCCAGTATCGAGTGCTGACGTTATCGCAAGGGCGTATGCTGGGAGGTCACGATGGCGAGTAATTCCCGTGCGCAGCGGCCCGGCAGCAAAACGCGGGCTCTGCAAGGCGGCTGGCAGGAACAGTGGCGTTATGCCTGGGCCAATACGTTGCGCGACATGTTGCGTCAACCGCTGGCGACGTTGTTGACCATCATGGTGATTGCCATCTCGCTGACGTTGCCGAGCATCTGTTATCTGGTGTGGAAAAACGTCAGTCAGGCGGCGTCGCAGTGGTATCCCACGCCGCAACTGACGGTATATCTGGATAAGTCGCTGGATGATAACGCTGCCGAAGCGGTGATTGGCAAAATCAAGGCGGAAGAGGGGGTGGATAAGGTGAACTATCTGTCCCGCAGCGAGGCGTTGGGGGAATTCCGCAACTGGTCTGGTTTCGGCGGTGCGCTGGATATGTTGGAGGAAAACCCGCTGCCGGCGGTGGCGGTCGTCTCACCGAAGCTGGGTTTTCAAAATAACCAGACGCTCAATACGCTGCGTGATCGCATCGCCGCGATTCAGGGAGTGAGCGAGGTACGCATGGATGATAGCTGGTTCTCTCGCCTGGTGGCGCTGACCGGGCTGGTGGGCCAGATAGCGGCGATGATCGGTATTCTGATGGTGGTCGCGGTATTTTTGGTGATCGGCAACAGTGTGCGACTCAGTATTTTCAGCCGTCGCGAAACCATCAATGTGATGAAGCTGATTGGCGCGACGGACGGTTTCATCCTGCGGCCCTTCCTGCATGGCGGCGCGTTGCTCGGCTTTTGCGGCGCGGTGCTGTCGTTGATCCTGTCGCAAGCGCTGGTCTGGAAACTGGCGGGCGCGGCGGCACAGGTGGCGGCGGTATTCGGCACCACCTTTATGGTGCGTGGGCTGAGCTGGGATGAAGCGCTGTTGCTGGTTCTGATTGCCGGGATGATTGGCTGGCTGGCCGCCTGGCTGGCGACGGTACAACATTTACGCCGTTTTACACCGGAATAGTCTGTATCACCGTCCGGCACCGACGTTTTCTGGTATACTCTTCCCTCGTGTCGGCCGGCGACTTCGGGGGAAGCGTATTGCTGATGTCGCGATTGCCAATGTTGTGATGGTCAAGGTCGTGATGGCCAATGCCTTCAACGCTCGCTTTCCTCGCCTATTTCGTCACACCACTGCACCTGTTCTTCCCATCTTGATATGAAAAATAAGATGGTTAAAAATAGTGGAACTTGTGCAGCCCGTCACACTCTAAACCGGTGTTGGCGCCTAAACCCTGTTTAGGCGCGGTAATTGAGTTTTTAGGCACAGAATGTGCAGCAAATACCGGTATGCTATCCGATGATGTGCAACCTTATGAATGATCGATGAGAGGGGTGGAATGACCAAAGATATGCAAACTTTCGCCTTAGTTCCCCAAGGCAGTCTGGAAGGGTACATCCGTGCCGCCAATGCCTATCCGATGCTGACGGCGGAGGAAGAGCGGGCGCTGGCCGAACGGCTGCATTATCACGGGGATCTGGACGCCGCCAAGCAGCTGATTCTTTCGCATCTGCGTTTTGTTATTCATGTTGCCCGTAATTATTCGGGGTATGGCTTGCCGCAGGCGGATTTGATTCAGGAAGGCAATATCGGCCTGATGAAAGCCGTGCGCCGCTTTAATCCTGATGTCGGCGTTCGTCTGGTGTCGTTTGCCGTACACTGGATTAAAGCTGAAATTCACGAGTACGTACTGCGCAACTGGCGTATCGTGAAGGTCGCGACGACGAAAGCGCAGCGTAAACTGTTCTTCAACTTGCGTAAGACTAAACAGCGCCTTGGCTGGTTTAATCAAGACGAAGTGGAAATGGTGGCGCGTGAGCTGGGTGTGACCAGCAAAGATGTCCGTGAAATGGAATCCCGTATGGCGGCGCAGGATATGACGTTTGATCCGTCGCCGGAAGATGACGCGCAGCCGGGCCAACCGATGGCGCCGATGCTCTATCTGCAGGATAAGTCTTCCGACTTTGCCGATGGCATTGAAGAGGACAACTGGGAAACCCACGCCGCGGATAAACTGACCTATGCGCTGGAAGGGCTGGACGAACGCAGCCAGCATATTATCCGTGCTCGCTGGCTGGATGACGACAATAAGTCTACGTTGCAGGAACTTGCGGATCATTACGGTGTGTCTGCCGAGCGTGTGCGTCAGCTAGAGAAGAACGCGATGAAGAAATTGCGTGCGGCTATCGAGGCGTAATTATCGAGGCGTAATGCCGGCCGGATTGACCACGTGATTTAACCTGAACGATGAACGACCGGGACAGCCGCAAGCCGCCCGGTCGTTCTGTTTTATACCCCAGGTTTGTGTCGCCACGTCCTGGGACATGCCACTACTTTCCTTCTTTGCTTATTTCCCTTCCTGATTAACGATATATTCCCAGCCGCCGGACACCGGGTAAAAACCGCAGGACTGCATGAATGTGTCCATTACGGCTTCGCTGACCAAGGCATGGTCGGCGGCGTCCAGCCACCACTCTTTCACATCGGGGCAGGCACGCAGCACCTCTTCCAGCAAATATTTGCCGACGCCATGCCGCCGGGTGGAGGTTCTGACTTGCAGGTCGGTTAACTCTGCGCTGTCGCTGTTACTGTCGATTTCGACAATCACCCCCGCCAACAGATGGCCGTT
The DNA here is from genome assembly GCF_007210685.1 of Dickeya sp. ws52. Lineage (NCBI taxonomy): Bacteria > Pseudomonadati > Pseudomonadota > Gammaproteobacteria > Enterobacterales > Pectobacteriaceae > Dickeya > Dickeya sp. ws52. The sequence goes on along the minus strand of NZ_SZVX01000015.1, from coordinate 110,957 downwards.
AAAGCGGGCGGCAAACAGACGGTGCTCATGGTTCAGGTCACGCTCCAGTGCGTCGAAATTCTGGTGGGGCCAAATGAAAGCCAGATCATGCCTGTCCTGTTCGTTAATTGTTGTGAGGCGTTCAACCGAGAGTCTCATACGCGGGTACTCCTGTTGATTCTTAAGAATATTGTAGTGATCTTGTAGAAAAAGGGTTGTGTAACTTTTTCTGTACGGTTAACAGCGAAAAAGGTTTCTCTGCCATTAATTTTTCGAGTAATCAATTATTCCTTTGTGGTAAAACCAGCATAACTGACTATTTTTGAAACAAAATACGGTTTTTAAATACGGTATTTTATGCTGTTTACACCGTGTTTTACTGAGAAACCTAGTTGATTTACAGCATAAAACTCCTGTTTAATATCATGAATAATAAAGCCTTATTACAAACTATTGCTTATAATAGAGTCTAACTCGTTATTACGTATGGAAAAGTGCGGGTAATAACAGTTGATGACAATAATTATAGCAATATCCAAAAATGACAGATGGGGTAAAACGGATGAAATTAAGCAAAGGTAACGCATTACTGATGGGGTGCCTGGCTGCGGCAATGGGCCACGCGGCGAATGCGGCAGATATCAAAGTGGCGATCGTCGGTGCGATGTCCGGCCCGGTAGCGCAGTACGGCGACATGGAATTTACCGGCGCGCGTCAGGCCATCGCCGACATTAACGCCAAGGGCGGCGTTAACGGTAACAAACTGGTGGGTGTGGAATTCGATGACGCGTGCGACCCGAAACAGGCCGTCGCCGTCGCCAACAAGGTGATTAACGAAGGTATTCACTATGTGATTGGTCACCTGTGCTCGTCGTCCACCCAGCCTGCATCCGACATTTACGAAGATGAAGGCGTGCTGATGATTACACCGGCAGCCACTGCGCCTGACCTGACCACCCGCGGCTACAAACTGATTATGCGCACCACCGGTCTGGATTCCGACCAGGGCCCGACCGCGGCGAAATACATTCTTGAGCACGTTAAACCGCAGCGTATCGCCGTGGTGCACGACAAGCAGCAGTATGGCGAAGGGCTGGCTCGCGCCGTGCAGGATAGCCTGAAAAAAGCCAATGCGAATGTGGTGTTGTTCGAAGGGGTAACCGCCGGGGATAAAGATTTCTCCACGCTGGTGGCGCGCCTGAAGAAAGAAAACGTCGATTTCGTCTACTTTGGCGGCTACTACCCGGAAATGGGGCAGATTCTGCGTCAAGCGCGCGCAGCCGGCCTGACCACCAAGTTTATGGGGCCGGAAGGCGTGGGTAACTCGTCGCTGTCCAACATCGCGGGCGCGGCGTCTGAAGGTATGCTGGTGACGTTGCCGAAGCGTTATGACCAGGTGCCGACCAACCAGCCGATCGTCGATGCGCTGAAAGCCAAGAAACTGGACCCGACCGGCCCATTCGTATGGACGACCTACGCCGCGTTGCAGTCGCTCACTACCGCGATGCAGCGTACCGGCAGCACCGAGCCGGCCAAACTGGCGGCCGACCTGAAAGCCAAATCGGCGGATACGGTAATGGGCCCGCTGAGCTGGGACGAAAAAGGCGACCTGAAAGGGTTTGAATTTGGCGTATTCGAGTGGCACGCAGACGGTACTTCTTCTTCTGCGAAGTAATTGACCGTACCCGTATTACTCCCAATACCGATGCCCCCTCAGCCGTCAGGCTGCGGGGGCAATATCTAAGGTTAAGGTATGTCCGAGCAGTTCCTCTATTTCCTTCAGCAGATGTTCAACGGCGTAACGTTGGGCAGCACTTATGCGCTGATCGCCATTGGCTACACCATGGTTTACGGCATTATCGGCATGATTAACTTCGCCCACGGCGAGGTCTACATGATCGGTAGCTATGTTTCTTTTATCGTGATTGCCGCGCTGATGATGATGGGCATCGACGCCGGCTGGCTGTTGATTAGCGTCGCGTTCATCGCGGCGGTGGTGATCTCCAGCGCCTATGGCTGGAGCATCGAACGCGTCGCCTACAAGCCGGTGCGTAATTCCAAGCGGTTGATCGCGCTGATTTCCGCCATCGGTATGTCGATTTTCCTGCAGAACTACGTCAGCCTGACGCAAGGGTCGCGCGACGTGGCGTTGCCGAGCCTGATCCACGGCCAGTGGGTATTGGGTGAAAGCAACGGCTTCGCCGCCACGCTCTCTTCCATGCAGCTCACCATCTGGGTAGTCACCTTCCTGGCGATGCTGGCGCTGACGCTGTTTATCCGTTACTCCCGCATGGGGCGCGCCTGCCGCGCTTGCGCGGAAGACCTGAAAATGGCCAGCCTGCTGGGCATCAGCACTGATCGAGTGATTTCGCTGACTTTCGTCATCGGCGCCGTGATGGCGGCGGTGGCCGGGGTACTGCTGGGCCAGTTCTATGGCGTGATTAACCCCTATATCGGTTTCATGGCCGGTATGAAAGCGTTTACCGCTGCGGTGCTGGGTGGTATCGGCAGTATTCCGGGGGCGATGATCGGCGGTCTGATTCTGGGGATTGCCGAGTCGCTGACCTCCGCCTACCTCAGTACCGAATATAAAGATGTGGTTTCCTTCGCGCTGTTGATTGGGGTGCTGTTGGTGATGCCGACCGGGATTCTGGGCCGTCCGGAGGTGGAGAAAGTATGAAACTGCACACGCTGGTTAATGCCGTGGTCTCGGCGCTGGTACTGCTGGTGCTGGCCACGTTCGTGATGGGGATGCAACTGAGTCTGGATGGGACCCGGCTGGTGGTGCACGGCGCGGAAAAAGTACGCTGGATGTGGATTATCGCCGCCTGCGCGCTGGTATTCCTGTTTCAACTGCTGCGTCCGGCGCTGGCGCAAGGGGCAAAGAAAGTCTCCGGACCCGGTTTTGTGCTGCCGAGTTTTGACGGCAGTACGCCGCGACAGAAACTGCTGGCGCTGGCGTTGGTTATCGTTGCGGTAGTCTGGCCGTTCGTGGTGTCGCGCGGTACGGTGGATATCGCCACGCTGACGATGATTTACATCATTCTGGGCCTTGGCCTGAACGTGGTGGTGGGGTTGTCCGGTCTGCTGGTGCTGGGATACGGCGGCTTCTACGCTATCGGCGCTTACACCTACGCGCTGTTGAGCCACTACTATGGCCTTGGCTTCTGGCAGTGTCTGCCGCTGGCGGGCCTGACGGCGGCGCTGTCCGGTTTCCTGCTGGGGTTCCCGGTGCTGCGCTTGCGCGGCGACTATCTGGCGATAGTCACCCTCGGGTTTGGCGAAATCGTGCGTATTCTGCTGCTGAATAACACCGGTTTTACCGGTGGGCCGAACGGTATCAGCCAGATTCCCAAGCCGACGTTCTTCGGGCTGGAGTTTAACCGTGCCCCGCGCGAAGGCGGCTGGGATACCTTTCACCATTTCTTTGGCCTGAACTATGACCCGAGCGACCGCATCATTTTCCTGTACATGGTGGCGTTGTTGCTGGTGATGCTGACGCTGTTCGTCATCAACCGTTTGCTGCGTATGCCGCTGGGCCGTGCCTGGGAAGCGCTGCGTGAAGACGAAATCGCTTGCCGTTCGCTAGGTCTGAGCCCCACCAAAATCAAGCTGACCGCGTTTACCATCAGCGCCGCGTTCGCCGGTTTCGCCGGTACGCTGTTCGCCGCCCGTCAGGGGTTCGTCAGCCCGGAATCCTTCACCTTTGTGGAGTCGGCTTTTGTGCTGGCGATTGTGGTACTGGGCGGAATGGGCTCGCAGTTTGCGGTGATTCTGGCGGCCATTCTGCTGGTGGTATCGCGTGAGTTGATGCGTGACCTGAACGAATACAGCATGTTGCTGCTGGGCGCCCTGATGGTACTGATGATGATTTGGCGTCCACAGGGGCTGCTGCCGATGAAGCGTACGCAGATCAAGTTGCAGGTTGAGAAGAAGGAAGAGCAGGCATGAGTACGCAGCCATTATTGTCGGTCCGGGGCCTGATGATGCGCTTCGGCGGCCTGCTGGCGGTCAACAACGTCGAGCTGGATTTGCACCAGGGCGAGGTAGTGTCGCTGATCGGCCCCAACGGCGCGGGTAAAACCACGGTATTCAACTGCCTGACCGGTTTCTACCGCCCCACCGGCGGCACCATTTTGCTGCGCTCCCAGCATCTGGAAGGCTTGCCGGGACAGCAAATAGCCCGCATGGGCGTAGTGCGTACCTTCCAGCACGTGCGATTGTTCCGTGAAATGACGGTGATTGAGAACCTGCTGGTGGCGCAACATCAGCACCTCAAGAGCGGTGTGTTCGCCGGCCTGTTAAAAACGCCGGGCTTTCGCCGCGCCGAAGCCGATGCCCGGCAGCGCGCCGCCGTCTGGCTGGAACGGGTGGGTTTGCTCGAGCTGGCGAACCGTCAGGCGGGGAATCTGGCGTATGGTCAGCAGCGTCGGTTGGAGATCGCCCGCTGCATGGTGACCCGCCCGGAACTGCTGATGCTGGATGAACCGGCCGCCGGTCTGAACCCGAAAGAAACGGAAGAGCTTAACGAGCTGATTATCGACCTGCGCGGCAATCATCAGGTTTCCGTGCTGTTGATTGAGCATGACATGAAGCTGGTGATGGGGATTTCTGACCGGATTTACGTGGTGAACCAAGGTACGCCACTGGCAAACGGTACCCCGGCTGAAATTCGTAACAACCCGGATGTTATCCGTGCATATCTGGGTGAAGGATAAAACGTTATGTTGTCATTGAATCAGGTTTCTGCGCACTACGGCAAAATTCAGGCGTTGCATCAGGTCAGCTTGCATATTAATCAGGGTGAGATCGTGACGCTGATTGGTGCCAACGGTGCCGGTAAAACCACCCTGTTGGGCACACTGTGCGGTGAGCCGCGTGCCTCGCAAGGGTCTATCGTGTTCGACGGCAAAGATATTACCGACTGGCAGACGGCGCGCATTATGCGTGAAGCCATCGCTATCGTGCCGGAAGGCCGCCGGGTATTTTCCCGCATGACGGTAGAAGAGAATCTGGCGATGGGCGGGTTCTTCGCCAGCCGCGAACAGTATCAGGAACGCATTGCGCGCGTGTACGACTTGTTCCCGCGGTTGTATGAACGCCGTGCCCAGCGCGCCGGCACGATGTCCGGCGGCGAACAGCAAATGCTGGCTATCGGCCGTGCGCTGATGAGCCAGCCGCGCTTGCTGCTGCTGGACGAACCCTCGTTGGGGCTGGCGCCGATCATCATTTTGCAGATTTTCGACACCATCCAGCAGTTGCGTGAAGAAGGCATGACCATCTTTCTGGTGGAGCAGAATGCTAATCAGGCGCTGCGCCTGGCCGATCGCGGCTACGTGCTGGAGAACGGTCGCGTGGTGCTGGAAGACACCGGTGATGCTTTGTTAGCTAACGAAGCCGTGCGTTCGGCCTACCTTGGCGGTTAAACTGCTCACGTGAGACACCTTACCGGGCCGGGTTTCACCGGCCCGTTTTTCTATCATTTTTTCAAAAAAATAAGTGAGATTCGACATGTCAACGGATGGGTTACTGGCGCAGCGCATGGCGCGCCTGAAAAGCTCCGCGATTCGTGAATTGCTCAAGCACAGCAAAATGGACGGCGTGATTTCGTTGGCGGGCGGCATTCCTTCTGATGCGTTGTTTGATTTCCAGGGACTGAATGAAGCGACCCAGTTGGCGATTACCGAGCAGCCGAAATCGGCGTTTCAGTATGGCCTGACCGAAGGCAGCCCGCTGCTGCGCGAGCGTATCGCCGAGTTGTGCGCGCTGCGTGGCGTGCTCACGCAGGCGCAGGACATCGTGGTGACGGCCGGTTCCCAGCAGGCGCTGGATCTGGTGATGCGCGCCACCACCAATCCGCAGGATATTTTTGTGGTAGAGCGCCCGACCTATCTGGCGGCGCTGCAAACGCTGGAACTGGCGGAAGCGCAGGTGATGTCGGTGTCGTCCGACGAAAACGGCATGGTGGTGGACGAGTTGGCTACCCTGCTGGAAACCACGCGCATCAAGGGCGTCTATCTGGTGCCGAACTTCGGTAACCCGAGCGGCGTGACCCTGAGCGAGGCGCGTCGCCGTCAATTGGTGGCGTTGGCCGCCCGCCACGATTTTCTGATCGTGGAAGACGACCCGTACGGTGAACTGCGCTTCACCGAAGAACGCCACGCCACCCTTTATCAACTGGCGAAAGAGGCCGGGCACGCCGACCGTGTGGTCTATACCTCGTCGTTCTCTAAAGTCCTGGCGCCGGGGTTGCGTTTAGGCTGGGCGATTCTGCCGGAATGGTTGCTGCATAAAGTGGCGATCATCAAACAAGCCGCCGACCTGCACGCCAGCTCGTTGTCGCAGACTATCGTCGAATACTACCTGGGAACCGGGCGTTTACCGGCACAGATTGACAAAATTCGTCAGGCTTACCGCCGGAAAGGCGAACTGCTGTCCGAATTGGTGGAGCATGAGCTGGGTGATGTCATCAGCTTCAACCAGCCGAAAGGCGGCATGTTCCTGTGGGCGCGTTTCCGGCAGCCGTTCGATACCACCGCCTGGCTGCAAAAAACGCTGGAGCAAGGGGTGGTGTTCGTGCCCGGCGAGTTCTTCTTCGCCGATAAGCCGGACCAGTCAACGTTGCGCCTGTCGTTCGCTACCGCGACCGAAGAGCAGATGCACGAGGCGGTCGCCCGTCTGCGTCGCGCGTTGTAACCGGATACCTCAAACGATGATGACCGCTGCCGTCTGGCAGCGGTCAGGATGACACTTCCTGCGATGGGACTTGCCGTATTCAGTGCATGATGAACTGATTGCTGTCCATATTGACGACCTGATCCTGCGTGACCATATCGAGTCGCTGGCGGGAAATCATGTCTTCGACGATAAACACTTTAATCAAATCAACCAGATGTGTGGCCTGGCTGCTGAGGCTGTCCGTCGCGGTGGCGGATTCCTGCACCAGTGCGGCGTTTTGATGCGTGACCTGATCAAGCTGGGCGACCGCCGTATTGATTTGCGAAATACCCAGTTGCTGTTCGCTGGTCGAGAGGCTGATTTCATTAATTAAATGAGCAACCTGACGGGTTTGTTCCAGAATGTTGCCCATCGTGCCGCCGGCGTGAGTAACCAGCTCCGCGCCCGCCGCAATTTTTTGTACACTTTCGGTAATCAGGGTGTTGATGTCGTGGGCGGCGCTGGCGGAGTGTTGCGCCAGTGAACGTACTTCGCTGGCGACCACGGCAAAGCCTTTCCCTTCTTCTCCCGCCCGTGCCGCTTCCACGCCGGCGTTTAACGCCAGAATGTTGGTTTGAAAGGCAACACTGTTAATGAATTGAATAATATCGACAATTTTTTGGGAACTGCTCCTGATATCGTTCATCATCGTGATGACCTGGCTGAATACCTCATTACCGGTTTGCGCGGTTTGCGTCGCGGTATTGGCCAGGTCGGTGACGTGTTTGACTATCTCAACATTGTGAGTCACCGCATTGCTGATCTGCTCCATTGACGCCGCCGTTTGTTGCAAACTGGCGGCTTGCTCCTCGGTGCGTTGGCTCAAATCACTGGTGCCACTAGCGATTTCATTCGAACCCAGCGCGATGGAGTAGCTGCTCTGGCGCACCTGATCAACGATGTGGCATAAATTCTGGCGCATCACCTCAATGGCGGCCAGCACGCTGCGGGTGTCGTTTTCTTTCAGTGCGATGTTGATGGCCAGATTGCCCTGCGCGATTTGCTGTGCGATATACGCCGCTTCAGCCGGTTCGCCGCCGAGCTTACCTTTTACCTGTCGGGTAATGAACCAGGCGATCAGGCTGCCTAATACCAGCGCCATAATGGTCAACGCAAACATCATGCTGCCGGAGTCGCTGGCAAGTTGTACCGAATTGGCCGAGAGATCGTTGGTGCTGTTTTTCTGGTAGGTGATGATATCGTCAATCGCCTTCATCAGTTTCACCTGTGAGGGCTGAAATTCGTTAAGAATGGTGCTTTTCGCCTCGTCATCACGATTGGCGAGGCCAAGCTCAATCACTTTTTTCAGGGCGTTGATCGCTTCTGGTCGCGCATCTTCCAGGTTTTTTAACAATGCTTTGGCTGCGGGGGATACCGTCAACTCGTTGTAGCGCTGAAGCAGTGCGGTACTTTTGGCGACCGCGTCATCAATTCGCTGTTTTTCCACCTGCATGTGGGCCGAATCAGACGACAGCACGAGATCACGAGCCGCGTTAGAAACGGTCATGATGTTGCTTTGATAAGCCTGCATCATAATCAGTTTTGGCACCCGATTGTCAGACAAATCTTTGATATTGCTGCTTAACTGCCAAAGCTGTATGCGGCCGAATCCCGCAACGATAAAGCCAATCAGTATGACGATGGCGAAACTGGAAGCGAGCATGGTGCTCAATTTCATGTTATTGAGAATGTGCATAATATCCCCTGCCTGTGTGATGCAACGGTCTTAGCCAGAATGAGGGTATATGACGGCCGTGTTGATCGTGCAGATGCCGGCATACCCGTTAACGTCCACCATGTTTTTTCATACAGGCATCGAGCGGATACCCGATATTTCAGAGAAAACACTCCCTGGAGCCATGGTCCATTGAATGGCTCTAAGTGTCAGAAATAGAGTGTTACCCGTGATAAAAACACGGTTACATCGCTTGCTGTCTCGCTTGTTGAATAAGCGTTTGCACTGGTGTCGAGCCGTCACATGCATAACTACACGATGGAGGGCAGAAAAGTGTGGGGAGCAGCGTAAGTGCCATCCTGATGGGTGCCGTTGGGCTAAATATTCCTTCCATGATGATTGTTTCTTCAGCTGATGGTTTAACTATGTGTGGAGAATTACGTTTTGTCTAATCGCAAATTTTTGTATGGCCGAGGGAGAGATACCTGCCTGGGTTGTCTGTAAAAATACCTTCGGTACTTTAATTTTAATATCAATCGATTAAGTGGGTTTTGGCGACGTTTGACCGGTTGTGAATCCATTGGGTCTAAAGACGTCGGGTGCGGTGCCGTTATGTTTCAATATATGTCAGAAAAATTCTGCCTGAGGGTGTCTGATGGCGCCCATGCTTAATTTTTACTGATGGATCATGACAGACACGGCACAGGACTTCGCATGACATCTCCCATTTCTTTCAACCGTACTGTTGCGGGCTCGTCAGCGCCCTATACAGGAACCGATAGTGACGCTGGCTCGGCGCAGGCCGGCACCGAAGCCGATACATCCCGCGAGCAGCAGTCGCTCACCTCTGTGCTGGTGCAATTCAGCGACGAGGTGCGTAAACGTATTGATGCCGCGATGCGGATTAATATGAGCAAACTCGACAATGCCGACCAGGATTTGGCGCGCGGGCGGATTGAGCAAATCAAGCGACGTATCCAGATGCTGAAGATGATGCTGCTGTCGCTGGCCGGTCAGGCGGTGCCGCCCGGTATCATGCGCGAAATCCGCCAGTTGGCCAGAGAGCTGGGTCAGGCGGCGAACACATTGAACGAAGGCGGCGGGGGCGGTATGGCGGCGGCCGTTACGGCAGGCGGGGCGGGAGGCGAAAATGCCTCAGGCGTTGCAGCAGGAAACGACGGCGATACCGCTGGGCTTTCCGGCGCGATGGCCGATGCCGCGGTGAGTGATAATACTTCCGCCGGACCCGATAGCGGGGAAGATGCCGGCGGTGCGTCGCCGGCGGCAAAAAACGGTGACGACGCCTCAGTGCAGGAAGCGCAGCACTGGCAGAATGTGGCGGCGGCGCTCAGTGAGCGGGGGAGCGGTACGTCACAGCGCCGGGAGGACGCAAAATCGGTGCAGGATGCCGTGCGCGAGCTGAAATCGCTGCTTGCGATGGTAAAAAGTGCAGTCAGAAACGGCGACCAGGAAGCCCAGAAGTACATGCAGGCGATCAACCAGGCGCTTGCCGATACCGAGAAGACGGCCCAGGAGATGAGCATGACGCAAGGAGCAGACATCAGCATTGACCTGACGGTTAGCGCCGCAGGCCAGATATCGATTGATGTGCAGGTTTAATTAATGGTCAGACTGTTGCTACGTGCGCGCAATGATGCGGGGAGTCGGCATGTTTTCCGCCTCCCCGATGATGCGGTCAACATGCCGCTTCTGCGGTGGTTAGTGCGACGCCAACGCCAGGCGCAAGGTGCCGTTGTTATGCGGTGCGCGCTGAGTCTGGCCAGCATGGCCGGCGAGGATGAACACATTCATCAACTGCACCAGATGACTGGCCTGGGCGTTCAGACTGTCGGCGGCGCTGGCTGATTGTTCCACCAGCGCGGCGTTCTGCTGGGTGACTTGATCGAGCTGGCTGACGGCTTGATGGATCTGGCCGATGCCGGATTCCTGTTCGCTGGTGGTGACGCCTATCTGCCTGATCAGGTCAGCGACGTGGCGAGCCTGAGCAACAATCTCCTGCATGGTGACGCCGGCATGGCCGACACGCTGCGAGCCGCTTTCCACTTTTTCCATACTTTCGGTGATCAGTTCTTTGATTTCTCTGGCGGCAGAGGCGGAGCGCTGCGCCAGCGAACGCACTTCTCCGGCTACCACCGCGAAGCCTCGGCCCTGTTCGCCGGCACGAGCGGCTTCCACCGCCGCATTCAGCGCCAGAATGTTGGTTTGAAAGGCGATGCCGTCGATCACGCTGATAATATCGCCGATTTTCCGCGAACTGTTGGTGATCTCTTCCATGGTGTGGATAACGGCGCTCACCACATCACTGCCTTTAGCGGCGGTCTGGCTGGCGGTGGTGGCGAGCTGGGCGGCTTCACGCACCGTTTCACCGTTCTGGCGGATGGTCTGGCTAATCTGCTCCATCGACGCGGCGGTTTGTTGCAGACTAGCGGCCTGCTCTTCCGTGCGCTGGCTGAGATCGGCATTCCCGATAGCGATTTGCTGCGAACCGGTGGCGATGGATTCGCTGCTCTGACGTACCTGATTGACGATATGGCTGAGGCTGTCGCGCATGATGCGCATCGCGGCCAGCAGGCTATTGCGATCATCGGTTTGCAGCGCGACATCCACCGATAAATCACCCTGCGCGACCTGCTGGGCGATATGTGAAGCATAGGCTGGCTCGCCGCCCAGCAACGTCTTGACCCGGCGGGTAATCAGCCAGGCGACGACCACAGCCAGCAGTGCGCTGATGGCGGTGACAATCAATAGCAGGGTGCCGGCATCGCGAGCATCGTCCATGAAACGCTGGGACATGGCAACAGTATCATTCTTGTGTTCGGTGATCATGGTGTCCATCGCGTTGAACAGCGTCGTTTGCGTCGTCAGCAGGTCGCCCAGAATCAACGTGCGAGCCTGTTCCTGCTGGCCGGCGAGACTCAAGTCCATGACTTTTCGCACCGCAGCGGAATAGGGCGGACGCGCCTGATTGATCTGCGCCAGCAATTCACGTGACTTTTTCAGCTTCAGTTTTTCATCCAGCAACTGGAGCAACGTATTGTTGCGGTCGATCAACTGTTCGAGTTCGTGTTTTCCCTGAGCGAGGTGGGCCGCGTCGGTTTGTATCGCGCTTTCCCGAATAATGCGGGCCGCCGCATTGAGATTGTCTTTAATATCCTGCATGGCAATCAGGTTATTCAGGCGAATATTGGACAGGTAATCCAGATTATTGCCCACATGAATCAGCTGGCTGCGCCCGAAAATCGCGACGATAAAACCGATCAGAATCACCAGTATAAAACCGGAGCCGAGCATAGCGCCGAGCTTCATATTTTTTAGTATCTGCATCATGTGCCTTTTCTATTTAAGTATTGCCGTCATGAGTAGTTTCGCATCCCTGGTGTGAGGCGAACTGTGTGTATGGGTTAATGATGGGCGCCGGCAGCAAGCCACCACCGAAACAGCCCATCAGGAGTTGATCTCAACCTGTTATCGTTACGTGAAGAAATGATTTTTTAGTTAATTAACTTTTTAACAAAATATATGCATCCCGTTTACCGTAATAACGAGCGAAATATACAGTAGGCTATTGATTACATGATAAAAAATCATCCGATAAAGCAGTTAGCATTGTTAATCATTATGGAGCGATTGGCGCGTATGCATGGATAAATCATGGCGCCTGCGATGTGGTACATGACGGGTATACAAGGGGAATGGGAGTCCGTTTCCGCTTCCCCGACGTATTAATCAGATTGACGTGTTATTCGGCAAATTAGTGCGACGCAAACGCCAGCCGTAAATCAGTATTGGCATGATATGTCACGTGCTCATTTTGCCGGCGATGTTCTTCAACCACGAACACATTCATCAACTGCACCAGATGGCTGGCCTGAGCACTCAGGCTGTCGGCGGCGCTGGCGGATTGTTCCACCAGCGCGGCGTTCTGCTGGGTGACTTGATCGAGCTGGTTCACCGCCTGGTTAATTTGTGAAATACCGGATTCTTGCTCGGTTGTCGTGACGCCGATTTCCTTGATCAACTCGGCGACGCGGCGTGCCTGCATCACGATATCATCCATGGTGGTGCCGGCGTTGGCGACCAACTGCGCACCGTTTTCCACTTTTTCCACACTTTCGGTGATCAGTTCCTTGATTTCACGGGCGGCGGAAGCAGAGCGCTGCGCCAGCGAACGGACTTCTCCGGCCACTACCGCGAAGCCGCGGCCCTGTTCACCGGCGCGGGCGGCTTCCACCGCCGCATTCAGCGCCAGAATATTGGTCTGGAAGGCGATGCCGTCGATAACGCTGATAATATCGCCGATTTTGCGCGAGCTGGCGGTAATGCCGTCCATGGTGCGGATGACGTTACCGACGACTTCGCGGCCGTTGGCGGCGGTATCGCTGGCATGGGTGGCAAGCTGGGCGGCTTCACGCACCGTTTCACCGTTCTGGCGGATGGTCTGGCTGATTTGCTCCATCGATGCGGCGGTTTGTTGCAGACTGGCGGCCTGTTCTTCGGTACGGCTGCTCAGATCGGCGTTGCCCATGGCGATTTGTTGCGAACCGGTGGCGATGGATTCGCTGCTCTGACGGACCTGATTGACGATATGGCCGAGGCTGTCGCGCATGGTGCGCATCGCGGCCAACAGGCTGGTATCGTCATCGGTTTTCAGCATCACATGCACAGACAGGTCGCCTTGCGCCACCTGCCGGGCGATATGCGAAGCATAAGCCGGCTCGCCCCCCAGTTGCCCTTTGATTCGGCGTGTAATCAGCCAGGCTACCAGACTGCCGGCGACGGCGATCAACACCGCCAGCGATAACATCAGGATACCGGCGTTTTCGGCTTGTGATTCCGAATCGTCGGCGGTGGCGGCGGTGGCGTTCTTCTGGTAAGCCAGCATACTGTCGATGGCCTTGAACATGCCATCCTGAGCGCGGCGCACCTCGGTGAGGAGCAGGTTTCTTGCCTCGTCGTCTTTATTTTCCATCCCTTTCTCGACCGCCTTTCTGACGGCGTCCTCATAAACAGGGCGGTTTTGGTCTAACTGGGCAATCAGGGCTTTCTGTTCAGGGGTGACGGCCACGTTATGAAGAGTGGCGAGAATGGCGTCGTTTCTGGGGGCCATATTATCAAGCCGTTGTTTCTCTACCGCCATTTGTTGTGGGTCGGCAAGCAATGCAATATTCCTGATAACCCGTGCGGCAATATTCAGGTTGTCTTTATATTCCTGTATGAGTAATAGATTGGTAAGCCGCTCTTTTGAAAGCGTTTGAATATCTACACTAAGTTGACGTAACTGAGATTGACCATAAATCGCGACCAGAAAGCCGATAACGATCACCATTGTGAACCCAGTAGCTAACATCGAACCCAATTTCATTTCTTTTAAAAAACGCATAACGTCACCTTTTTTATATAAGATTTATTTTTTTATCCCTGATGTATACCCGTCAGGCTTCAGATTGCAGGTGCGCCGGCGTATTGCCCGACCATGCGTGGTTTCTCCCTTTTCAGGGCGCGGTACGACGCATTTAACGCAATATCCTTCCTGCTAATCGAATGCGTGTCGGGTATAACTATTGGCTTCCGTAGCGTATTTCAGGCAATAACAAGACCTCTGGCGAAAGTTGCTCCGTCAGGGAATGGTTGGCCTGCAGGCGTGTATTAAACCGTTAATGTGCTAATTGATTAAGAGTGCTAATTAAGACGAGAAATAGATAACAAATTGTATTCGGGTATTTTAATTACCTGAAATGAATGCTCTTCCTGAACAAATTGCAGTATGTCGGCTTTTTGCTGACTTGTCGATAAAATGTAATGAAACTTTTTCTTATTGTTTAATGGTTTTTTAATTAGTGTAATTAGATTCATTTTATTAATGAAAGTTACAAAAAATAAATAGGCGGTTAAAAGGCATAATATTTGTGGTGGTATACCCAAAATAATTCGTCAACCGATGCGTTGACGGCTTTCTGATGTTTTCCTGCGGCGGTGGATGCGTTAGCGGCGAAGGGAATAAAAAAACCGCCACGTTGTCGTGGCGGTTGGTGGGGGATGACGAAACGTCAGAATTGTTCCCAGTCGTTGTTATTGGCGTTGCTGGCCAGCGCGGCTCTGGGTGCCACGGCGGGTTTTTTCAAGGCGGGTGCCGGGCGACTCTGCCGACGAGGCGGCGGTGTTGCCGACGTGTGCCCAATGGTGAATACGCCCATCAGTTCCACCAGTTTTTCGGCCTGCTCGCTCAGGCTGTCGGCCGCACTGGCAGACTCTTCAACCAGCGCGGCGTTTTGCTGGGTGATGCTGTCCATTTGGGTAATCGCCTGATTGATTTGCGAAATGCCCGATTCCTGTTCCTGGGTGGTGACGCCGATTTCGCTAATCAAATCGGCAACATGCTGTGCCTGGGTGACGATATCGGACATAGTTTCACCGGCATGTCCTACCAACCTGGAGCCGCTTTCCACTTTTTCCATGCTGGTGGTGATGAGTTCTTTAATTTCGCGCGCTGCAGACGCAGAACGTTGCGCCAGTGAGCGTACTTCACCAGCGACGACGGCGAAACCGCGGCCCTGTTCGCCGGCGCGGGCGGCTTCCACCGCGGCATTGAGCGCCAGAATATTGGTCTGGAAGGCGATGCCGTCAATCACGGTAATGATGTCGCCAATCTTGCGGGAACTGGTGCTGATGTCGTCCATGGTATTGATAACATTGTTTACCACGTCGTTGCCTTTCGTCGCCGTCTGGCTGGCGGCGGTGGCGAGCTGAGCCGCTTCGCGCACCGTGTCGCCATTCTGGCGGATAGTCTGGCTGATTTGCTCCATCGAGGCGGCGGTTTCCTGCACGCTGGCGGCCTGTTCTTCGGTGCGACGGCTCAGGTCGTTGCTGCCGATAGCAATTTCGCGCGAGCCGGTGGAAATAGACGAACTGCTGTCATGTACCTGCTGCACAATTCCGCGCAGCCTGGCGCGCATATCCTCCATAACAGCCAGCAGGCTGGAGCTATCGCCCGCTTGCAGCTCGACGTTGATGACCAGGTTACCGCCGGCAATTTGACGCGCGATATCGGAAGCGTATGCCGGTTCACCGCCCAGCAGTTTTTTGATGCGGCGGGTAATCGCCCAGGCGATCGCAATACCCAGTACGGTAGATAGGCCGGTGAGTATCAGCATCAGGACGCCGGCGAAATTGGCAGACTGGCCGGCATCGTCAGCTGAGCGGCGGGTGTCGCTTTTCTGGTAACTCACCATATCACCGATGGCTTTGAAGTAATTTTCCTGCGCGGGTCTCACTTCATTCATGATGACGGCTTTGGCTTCATCCAGCTTATTTTCCTGGCTGAATGCCATCGCTTTTTGTGTGGCGGCCAGACTGGCGGGCCGAACTTGATTGATGCCATCAAATAACGCTTTTTCTTTTGGCGAATTCGCCAGTTCACCTATGCGTTTAATAATGTCGCCGTTTCGCGCAATGGTTTTGGTAATCAGTTGTTTTTCCTGAACCACCTGGTCCGGTGCGGTAAACAGCGTCAGGTTGCGTACCGAAATGGCGAGGATGTTCAGGTTATCTTTCAGTTCCTGCACCAGCAATAACCCTTCCAGTTGGTCATTAGCCAACGTATTGATATTGCTGCTTTGTTGCCGTAATTGCAGTTGACCATACCCAGAGACAAAAAAGCTGATGACCAGCACGATGGCGAAACCGGCGCCAAGCATGGTGGCAAGTTTCATGTTCTTCAGAATACTCATGGATTATCCCCCGAATGTTATGTTTCATCACAACAAACCTGTGCTTATATCCCTGTTATTTCTCGATTGCCGGTGCATTGTTTGCTTTCCCGCTAGTCGAATTATTGAGGGTGTAAATACGGGCATTAAAAATGCCAGGTTATTTGTGATGTCGGGAATTAATCTAATCGATGAATCTTTGTTATATCTTAAGAACTAAAAAAATTACCTGATTGTGATTTTTTATTTTTTTGTTTTTTATTATCAATGCATTGCCGTTGGTTTTTTATTATCTCGAATAACGATTATTAATAATAGTTATGTGCGTTATTTTATATTGGTTAACGACTTTTAAACCGTGAAGGGGATTTTTCAAAAAAAAGCGTGTTTATACCCAAAATAATTCGAGTTGCAGGAAGGCGGCAAGAGAGAGAATCCCGATGAGCTTACTCAGGTAAGTGATTCGGGTGAACGAACGCAGCCAACGCACCTGCAACTTGAAGTATGACGGGTATAAGTTGAAATAAGACGGGTGACGAGCGGTGTGTGTTAAGAGAATACCGCCACGTTGCCGTGGCGGTGAGGTGAATTTAGAACTGTTCCCAGTTACTGCCGCCGCCGGCGTCGTTCGCCAACGCCAGCCTGGACGGCATCGATTTTTTCGGTGCGATCCCTGGTCTTTGTAGAGTGGGTGGCTGGTGATTAACCGTATGCTGGGTCGTGAAGACGCTCATGAGTTCCACCAGTTTTGCCGCCTGATCGCTCAGGCTGTCGGCGGCGCTGGCCGATTCTTCCACCAGCGCAGCGTTTTGCTGCGTAACCTGATCAAGCTGGTTTACCGCATCATTAATCTGCGAAATACCGGATTCCTGTTCATGGGTGGTCACGCCGATTTCGCCGATCAAATCCGCCACGTGGCGCGCCTGCTTCACCAGTTCGTCGATGGTGGAACCGGCTTCGCTCACCTGCGCCGATCCTATTTCCACTTTTTCGACGCTGGCAGTAATCAATTCTTTGATTTCTTTGGCGGCGGAGGCGGAGCGTTGCGCCAGATTCCGCACTTCACCCGCTACAACGGCAAAGCCGCGGCCCTGTTCGCCGGCGCGGGCGGCTTCCACCGCGGCGTTGAGCGCCAGAATGTTGGTCTGGAAGGCGATGCCGTCGATAACGCTGATAATGTCGCCAATCTTGTGCGAACTGGCGGAGATATCCTCCATGGTTCGGACGATGTTGCCGACGGCTTCGCCGCCTTTGGCGGCGGTTGAACTGGCTGATTGCGCCAGCGTGGTGGCGGTACGCACGGTATCGCCGTTCTGGCGGATGGTCTGGCTCATTTGTTCCATTGAGGCGGCGGTTTGCTGCAGACTGGCGGCTTGCTCTTCGGTACGTTGGCTCAGGTCGGTACTGCCGGCGGCGATTTCACTGGCGCCGGTCGCAATGGATTCACTGCTCTGGCGCACCTGGGTGACGATTTGCCCCAATTTTTCCCGCATTTCGTTCATGGCCGCCAGCACGCTCTTCGTGTCGCCGTCGCGCAGTTCGACCCGAAAGGCCAGATTACCATCGGAAATTTGCTGCGCCACCGCAGCGGCATAAGCCGGCTCGCCACCCAGTTGTCCTTTAACCGTACGGGTGATAAGCCAGGCGGTCAGCGCGCCGAGTACCGCCGCGGCCAGCGCCAGCGCCAGCATGACCGCGCCATGATCATGGGCGTTCTGCATCGACTCCGACACCACATTCATGGTGATTTTCTTTTGAAAGTCGAGCATGTTGTCCAGCGCGTTGAACACGCCGTTTTGAGCGGTCTGCATGTCATTGAGAATCAGCTCACTCGCCTGACTGCGCTGTTCCGGTTGGGTAGACATCCCCAGCGCGACCGCTTTATTGAAGGCTTGCAGATAAGCCGGGCGCGCCAGCGTCAGTTGATTGAGCTGATCGCGCGTTTCCGGCGTATCCAGCCGTTCCGAGAGTTGTTTCAGCACTTCGGTATTGCGGGCGATCTGCCGGTCGATCTGCTGCTTTTCGCTGGCGATGCGCGAGGTATCGTTACTCAGTGCGATATTGCGCACCAGACGGGAATTGGTATCGAAGCCGGTTTTGGCTTCCTGAATCAGCATCATGTTGGTGAGGGTGGTCGCAGAGAGATGATCGATGTCGTCACCTAACCCCACCAGTTGGGTTCGACCAAATGTCGCTACCAGCAAACCGATCACGATGACCAGGGCGAATCCGGCACTCAGCATGGTGCCCAGCTTCATTTTTTTTAGCGCGTTCATAGATGTCCTTAACGTCGTGTATTCCATGCGTTCATTCGGGACCTCGTCCGGGAGGTAAATAAGATAGTTCTACAGCTGTATAATTTGGATTAGTTCTATTCCATATGAATAATTTTTCGCATTGACCGATTAATCTCCTGTTAATGACGTATAATTTCTAAATAAATAGAAAGATAACGGTTTATGAAATCCGGTAACAAGATTGTTTAAAATCGATAAGTAAATCGATGAAATAACAAGATATAAAATTATCTGTCATTCGGTAACAATATAGATTAAGGAATATAAATTTATTTGTCGAATATAATGTGCGTGCTGTCATAAAAACACCATTTTATGACTTATGGTGATGTTTTTTTGCTTAATTAATCGCTGTTGCTATCAATTACGTTCAAATAAAAACGGTGTTTTAATAATGTTGGAATCCCACTGTAATATCTTCCTGACTGGCCGCCATTTTTCAGGCTATTCCCGCCGCGGCGCCCACTGTTGAATACCGCTTGCTCGGGTATCAACGGCCATGCTCCGGATGCGCACGGCACCAACGGTCCGCCAATGCGCTTTTAATTTAAGATAATGATTTAAATTAATAAAATCATATTTTCAGTACCGTCATCCTCACGTCTCGCCCGTCAGTGCAATCGTATGCATTGTCATCTGGCTGTCATGTCGTAGTTATTTTTCTGTCATCCGGGCGTGTCATGTTACCTGCCGAACATAAAACGCGCTTTTTCGCTCATGGCGCTCACCATGTCGCCCCTCAATGATCTCAGGAGACAGCATGTTTCAGCACGCTATCCGTAAAACCGCCGCCGTCGTCATTATGGCGTTAGCCGCCAGCGCACAGGCGCAGGCGGTTACCGAAATCCCGTTCTGGCATTCGATGGAAGGGGAACTGGGTAAGACCGTTAATTCTCTGGCTGACCGTTTCAACCAGACACACAGCGACGTCAAAATCGTGCCGGTGTACAAAGGCAACTACGAGCAGAGCCTGGCGGCCGGTATTGCGGCGTTCCGCAGCGGCAACGCCCCGGCTATCCTGCAAGTGTATGAAGTCGGCACCGCCACCATGATGGCCAGTAAGGCTATCAAACCGGTATACCAGGTCTTCAAAGACGCCGGTGTGCCGTACGATGAGACGATTTTCGTGCCGACCGTTTCCGGTTACTACACCGATTCCAAAACCGGACACCTGCTGTCTCAGCCGTTCAACAGCTCCACGCCGGTGCTGTATTACAACAAAGACGCCTTTAAAAAAGCCGGGCTGGACCCGGAGCAGCCGCCGAAAACCTGGCAGCAGATGGCCGAGTACACCGCTAAACTGCGCGCATCCGGCATGAAGTGCGGCTACGCCAGCGGCTGGCAGGGTTGGATTCAGATTGAAAACTTCAGCGCCTGGCACGGCCTGCCGATCGCCACCCAAAACAACGGTTTCGACGGTTTTGATGCGGTACTGGAGTTCAATAAGCCGGTTCAGGTCAAGCATATTCAGATGCTGGAAGACATGAACAAGAAAGGGGATTTCACCTACTACGGTCGTAAAGACGAACCGACCGAGAAGTTCTATAACGGCGACTGCGCCATGACCACCGCGTCATCCGGTTCGCTGGCGAATATCCGCCAGTACGCCAAATTCAACTACGGCGTAGCGATGATGCCGTATGACGCCGACGTGAAAGGCGCGCCGCAGAACGCTATTATCGGTGGTGCCAGCCTGTGGGTGATGAGCGGTAAAGACGCCGCAACCTATAAAGGTGTCGCGGAGTTCATGCAGTTCCTGTCTACGCCGGAAATCGCCGCCGAGTGGCACCAGAAGACCGGTTATCTGCCGATCACCACCGCCGCTTACGAGCTGACCAAACAGCAGGGCTTCTATGACAAGAACCCCGGTTCCGACATCGCCACCCGTCAGATGCTGAACAAAGACCCGCTGCCGTTCACCAAGGGGTTACGTCTGGGCAATATGCCGCAGATTCGCACCATCGTGGACGAAGAGCTGGAAAGCGTCTGGACCGGCAAAAAGACCCCGCAGCAGGCGCTGGATGCCGCTGTGGAACGCGGTAACGTACTGCTGCGTCGTTTTGAACAGGCGAACAAGTAACTTATTCCGGGCCGAAGGGATTCGGCCATCCCTGTTTTTTCCTGAGAACCCTGTTTTCTGAGAATTCTGTTTTCTGAGAGCCTTGTGCATGACTGCTTCCCGTCCTGTTTTTGGCCGTAGCCTGCTGCCTTACCTGTTGGTGCTGCCGCAACTGGCCATCACGGCGATCTTCTTTCTCTGGCCGGCCGGGCAGGCGCTCTGGTATTCGGTGCAGAGCGTTGACCCGTTCGGCCTTTCCAGTCAGTTCGTCGGGCTGGATAACTTCACCAATCTATTCCAGGACAGCTATTACCTTGGCTCGTTTTACACCACGCTGTTGTTCAGTTTTCTGGTGGCGGCCTCGGGGTTGTTGCTGTCGTTGTTTCTGGCCGCGCTGGTGGATTACACCCTGCGCTTTAGCCGCCTGTACCAGACGTTGCTGATTCTGCCTTACGCGGTGGCGCCCGCCGTGGCGGCGGTGCTGTGGATGTTTCTGTTCAACCCCGGTCTGGGGCTGATTACCTGGCTATTGCACCAGTGGGATTACGACTGGAACCACGCGCAACACAGCGGTCAGGCGATGTTTCTGGTGGTGCTGGCGTCGGTCTGGAAGCAAATCAGCTATAACTTCCTGTTTTTCCTCGCCGCGTTGCAGTCTATTCCCCGTTCGTTGATCGAAGCGGCGGCGATTGACGGCGCCGGCCCGGTGCGCCGTTTTTTCAATTTGGTGCTGCCGCTGATTTCACCGGTGAGTTTTTTCCTGCTGGTGGTCAATCTGACTTACGCCTTCTTCGACACCTTCCCGGTGATCGACGCCGCCACCGGCGGCGGACCGGTTCAGGCCACCACCACGCTTATTTATAAAATCTACCGTGAAGGGTTCGCCGGTCTTGACCTCTCCAGCTCGGCGGCGCAGTCGGTGGTGCTGATGCTGGTGGTCACCGTACTGACGGTGATTCAGTTCCGTTTTGTCGAGCGTAAGGTGAACTATCAATGAGCCGGTTTGCAATCGCAGGGAGCCGCATGATTGAAAATCGCCGCGGGCTGGATTTCTTCAGCCACACCATGCTGGCGGTCGCTATTCTGGTGGTGCTGTTCCCGCTGTATGTGGCGTTCGTCGCCGCCACCCTGAGCCAGGAGCAGATGTCGCAGGTGCCGATGCAGCTTATCCCCGGCGGGCACCTGTGGGAAAACATGACCTATATCTGGCGGCACGGCGTGGGCGACAACAACAGCGCGCCGTTCGGCCTGATGCTGTTTAACAGCTTTGTGATGGCGCTTACGATCACCGTCGGCAAAATCAGCGTGTCGATGCTGTCGGCCTACGCCATCGTCTATTTCCGTTTTCCGTGCCGGAACCTGTTTTTCTGGATGATCTTTTCCACCCTGATGTTGCCGGTGGAAGTGCGTATTTTCCCAACGGTTGAGGTGATTTCGCACCTCAACATGACCAATAGTTATGTCGGGCTGACGTTGCCGGCCATGGCGTCCGCCACCGCCACATTTCTGTTCCGCCAGTTCTTCATGACGCTGCCGGACGAACTGCTGGAGGCGGCGCGTATCGATGGCGCCGGCCCGATGCGCTTTTTCTTCGACATGGTGCTGCCGCTGTCTAAAACCAATCTGGCGGCGCTGTTCGTCATCACGTTTATCTACGGCTGGAACCAGTATCTGTGGCCGCTATTGATCGTCAATGACCCTCGTCTGGGGACGGCGGTCGCGGGTATCCAAAGCATGATCGCCACCGGCGATACCGCCACGCCCTGGCATCAGGTGATGGCGGCGATGCTGATGACGATGCTGCCGCCGCTGTTGGTGGTGTTGCTGATGCAACGCTGGTTTGTTCGTGGTCTGGTTGATAGTGAGAAATAGAACCTTATGGCATGTTTAAAACTTCAGGCCGTCACCAAATCCTACGACGGCAAAACCCAGGTGATTCGGCCGATTGACCTCGATGTGGCGGACGGCGAATTCGTGGTGATGGTCGGTCCGTCCGGCTGTGGCAAATCGACCCTGCTGCGCATGGTGGCCGGTCTGGAGCAGACCACCAGCGGCGATATTTACATCGGCGATGAACGCGTGACCGACAAAGAGCCTAAAGATCGCGGTATTGCGATGGTGTTCCAAAATTACGCGCTCTACCCGCATATGAGTGTTTACGACAACATGGCCTACGGCCTGAAAATTCGGGGTTTTGGTAAAGAACAGATCCGCCAGCGCGTGGAAGAAGCGGCGCGGATTCTGGAACTGCAACCGTTGCTCCATCGCAAGCCGCGCGAGCTGTCCGGCGGCCAGCGTCAGCGTGTGGCGATGGGGCGCGCCATTGTGCGCGAGCCGGCGGTGTTCCTGTTTGATGAGCCGCTGTCCAACCTTGACGCCAAACTGCGGGTGCAGATGCGCCTTGAACTGCAACAACTGCACAAACGGCTGAAAACCACCAGCCTGTACGTCACCCACGATCAGGTGGAAGCGATGACGCTGGCGCACCGCGTCATTGTGATGAACAAAGGCGTGGCGGAGCAGATCGGCGCGCCGGCGGAGATTTACCGCAAACCGGCGTCGCTGTTCGTCGCCGGCTTCATCGGTTCGCCCTCCATGAATCTGTGGGCCGGGCAGGTGAACGCCGACGGTTGCCGGGTCGCGCTGTCGGCGGATTTCTCGCTGCCGCTGCCGGTGGCGAAGCCGGAATGGCAGGGGCGCGCCGTCACGCTGGGGATGCGCCCGGAGCACATTTTGCAGTCCACCGCCGACGCCGGCGGCGTACCGCTGGTGGTGGAAACGCTGGAATTGCTGGGCGCGGATAATCTGGCGCACGGCAAATGGGCGGGGCAGAATATCGTGGTGCGCCTGTCGCACGAGCATTGTCCGGCGGTGGGGGAAACCCTGTGGCTCACTCTGCCGGCCGTATCCTGGCATATATTTGATTCGCAAAGCGGATTACGGATGGAAGCATGACCCCGAACTGGCTTTATCCCGCTATCGTCGCCCACCGCGGCGGCGGCTCTCTGGCGCCGGAAAACACGCTGGCGGCGATTGATGTCGGCGCGCAACACGGTCACCGGATGATCGAGTTTGACGCCAAGCTGTCGCAGGATGGGCAGATTTTCCTGCTGCACGACGACACGCTGGAGCGCACCAGCAACGGCTGGGGCGTGGCGGGCGAGCTGCCGTGGGACAAACTGGTGGGGTTGGACGCCGGTAGCTGGTACAGCCGTCAGTTTCACGGTGAACGCCTGCCGCTGCTGTCGGAAGTGGCGAAGCGTTGCGCGCAGTATGGCATGGCGGCCAATATTGAGATCAAACCGACCACCGGCTGTGATGAGCAGACCGGCCGTGTGGTGGCGCTGGCCGCCCGCGAGCTGTGGCAGAGCCATCCTGTCGCGCCGCTGTTGTCGTCGTTTTCGGTAGCGGCATTGGACGCGGCGCAACAGGCGGCGCCGGAATTACCGCGCGGCCTGCTGCTGGACGAATGGGACGATGACTGGCGTTCCCTGACCGGGCGGCTGGGTTGCGTGTCGATTCACCTCAATCACCAACTGCTGGATGAGGCGCGGGTCAGGATGTTGAAAGACGCCGGGTTACGCATTCTGGTGTATACCGTCAACCAGCCTGAACGTGCGCGTACCCTGTTACAGTGGGGCGTTGACTGCATCTGCACCGACCGGATAGATTTGATTGGACCGCAATTTAATTAACGTCGGCGGATGTCGCCTTTCCTGACGGCAATCGCGCTGAAAGATAAACCAGGCGTGTTTCGTCAGGCGTTTCCTGTATGACCCCGGGCCGCTCGGCCCGCTCCCCGGTAAGGCTTGCCGCCTTGCCGTCGTGACAAGCCATCAGCCTTCGCCCGGGTGAGCTGCGCGTTTTTTAAGGAAGGGCGATGCCCACGTTTATTGTTTCTCTTTGGCACCAGATTTTTCTTTCCCTGCCGCTGTTTGTGCTGATTGCGCTGGGGTATGGCTTGATCCGTTTCGGCCGTTGGCCGTCCACGGTGACCGATGCGCTAAGCAAATTCGTCTTTTCCGTGGCGCTGCCTGCCATGCTGTTCCGCATGATGTGCGACTTCTCCAAACGACCGGCGGTGGATGCGCGGCTGCTGATCGCCTTTTTCGGCAGTTGTCTTATCGTGTTTGTGCTCGGACGGATTATCGCCAGCCGGGTGTTTCGGTTAGACGGCGTTTCCGGCTCGGTGTTTTCACTCAGCGGTATTTTCTCCAACAACGTGATGCTCGGCCTGCCGATAGCCACCCTAATGCTTGGCCCGCAGGCCGTTCCGTCCGTGGCGTTGGTGCTGGTGTTCAATGGCTTGATTTTATGGACGTTGGTGACGGTTTCGGTGGAGTGGGCGCGCAACGGGTCGCTGTCGATGCAGGGGTTTACCAAAACGGCGGTCGGCGTGCTGAAGAACCCGCTGATCATCGGCATTTTATCCGGTACGTTTTACAGTCTTACCGGCCTGCCGCTGCCGGACGTGGTGGACAAGCCGATAGGCATGTTGGGGCAAATCGCCGTCCCGCTGTCGCTGATAGCGTTGGGGATGGGGCTGGCGGAATACCGCATTCGCGACGGCTGGCAAATCAGTGTGGCTATCTGTCTTATCAAACTGGTGGTGCAGCCGCTGGTGGTGTGGGTCCTGGCGGTGGCGCTTGGCCTGCCGGAGATGGAAACCCGTGTGGTGGTGCTGCTGGGGTCGATGGCGGTGGGCGTGAATATCTATCTGATGTCCCGACAGTTTAATGTGCTGGGCGGGCCGGTCGCCGCCAGCCTGCTGATGTCGACCGCGCTGGCGGGGATTACCACGCCGGTGATCCTGACGCTGATGGGGGTGCGGGTATAACGCTATTCGTAACCCGCCGGTCATTCTGCAGTGAGCGGCGGGTACGGCTGGAAGGGATCAGTAGCGGTTGGTATTGCCAGGGGCAGATTGCTGAATACGCTGGCGATTCTGTTCCAGTTGCTGTTGCAGTTGCTGCTGTTGTTCACGGCTGCGCTGCTGGATTTCCTGATTTAACAGTTGCTGCTGGAGCTGCTGGTTTTGCTGCATCTGTTGCAACAACCGCTGCTGGCTGCTGATGCCGTTTTCAAATTGCTGTTGCTGGGGCGAGATGGGTTGTGTAGCGGCCTGGGCCAGCAAAGGCAGGCTCAGCAGCACCATCAGGGAAGAGATTATTTTCATGATTCCTCCAGGGAAACGGCTGTCGGATATGGCTTTATTCTAGCGGTTAATCGGGGCGTCGTCCCTGCCTGCGTCCACACATCGGACGATTCGTCGTACTGACCGCGGCTGGGGCGCGGAAGCGGAATCGGCTATACTGGCTCCACCTTTTTTTGTTCCTGACCTTATCATGTTTCATATCGCGCTCTATGAGCCACAGATTGCACCCAATACCGGCAATATTATCCGCCTGGCGGCCAACAACGGTTGCTCGTTGCACCTGATTGAGCCGCTTGGCTTTGATTTCGAAGAGAAAAAATTACGTCGCGCCGGGCTGGATTATCACGATTTGGCGAATATCAGCCGTCACCGCAATTATCAGGATTTTCTGCAGGCCGTGGCAGGCCAGCGGATTTTCGCCTGTACCACCAAAGGCAGCCGCCCTTACGACGAACCTGACTATCAGCCGGGTGATGTGCTGCTGTTTGGCTCGGAAACCGCCGGTCTGCCGGATGCGATTCGCAATGGTTTTGCGCCTGAAAATCGTATCCGCATTCCGATGGAGCCGGATTGCCGCAGCCTGAACTTGTCCAACTCGGTGGCCATCATCAGTTATGAAGCCTGGCGACAGAATGGGTTCGGCGGCCGCCGCTGATCTACCGCCCGCCTCTGGGTTCGGCGGCCGCCGCTGATCTACCGCCCGCCTCTGGATTCGCCCGCCCGCCGATCAACAGGAGAGTATGCGATGAACCGTTCGATACCGGCGTCTGCCTTGCAACGCACCCTAATCATGGGCAACAGCGGCTCAGGAAAAAGCTGGCTGGCGGAGCAACTGTCAACCCGGCTTCAGCTGTCAACCCGACTACAGCCGTCAACCCGGCTTCAACTGCCGGTCATTGACCTGGATTTGATCAACTGGGAGCCGGGCGGTTACGGTAAAGCGCGCGATCGGGCGCAGGTTAAGGCGCAAGTGCGAGAGCTGGCGCAAGCCGATTGCTGGATCATGGAAGGAGTTTACGGCTGGTTGATGCAGGAAGCGGTGCTGCAGGCGACGGCATTGATCTGGCTGGATATTCCGGTGGAGGAGTGCCTGAGTAATATTCGTCGGCGTGGATTGCGCCGGGGTGGTGACGACGCCGCGCTGGCCGAGTTGCTGCGCTGGGCGGGCGAATACCGGGAGCGCCGGAGCAATAGCTCGTACAGCGGGCACCTGCGGGTGTTTGAGCAGTGTCCACCGTCGCAACGCATCGTGCTGCATAGCCGTGAGGAGATCGGGGACTGGCTGGCGGGCCTTGTCGCGTGACTCAGCGTAAGCGAGGTTAGCGTTGTTGCAGTATCGGGGTGCGGCGCGCCGGTGTCGGATTAAGCAGGAATACCACTTCACCCCGGTAGAAGGGCGATGCAATCAGCCGTCGCTGCCACTGTTCGTCCCACTTGCCGTGTTGTACCAACCCCAGGCGGAACGGTAACGTCAGCTTCATCAGTGCGGGCAGATAGGCCGTGTAATTGTCCACCGTATGCCGCCCCTGATAGGTTTGCACTACCAGTTCATCCACGACGCCGCTCAGACGATTGAGTTGCCGGACGTCGCCGGTTTTTGCCCAATCCAGCAGGCCGGTGACGCTCAGGCGACAACCGGGCGGCAACTGCTGGCGCAGCGCCTGTAAAAAGGCAACGTAACTCGCCAGATTGTAGCTCTTCGCGTCGAAATCAATCTGGATGCCCTCAACCTGATTGCCGGCGGCGACCCAGCGTTGGCGCAGATGCAGCAGGTGCTGCACTTGCTGCTCCCCGATATGCAACTCAGACACCCGAAACGACAGCCAAAGATTTCGTACCGGCAGCGTACTGACCGGGATCCCCTGACGCAGAAACACGGATTTACCGTGCCGACGGGTGATTTCCCCTTGATGCAAGTAGAGCGTATCGGCCCGGGATAGCACCGGCTGCGGTTGTACCGCCGCCCACAACCAGAAAGCATGATAGCGGGCGGCATCGACGGTGGCGCTGTACGCCGTGAAACTCAGGCACAGCAGACCGAACAGCACAACGCTACAGCGGGCTACCAATAGTATTTG
The DNA here is from genome assembly GCF_007210685.1 of Dickeya sp. ws52. Taxonomy (NCBI): domain Bacteria; kingdom Pseudomonadati; phylum Pseudomonadota; class Gammaproteobacteria; order Enterobacterales; family Pectobacteriaceae; genus Dickeya; species Dickeya sp. ws52. The sequence goes on along the minus strand of NZ_SZVX01000015.1, from coordinate 83,270 downwards.
AGCTGCCGTGCCCATTGACTGCCTTTAAACTCGGTTTTGAGCTGCCGGAACCACGCCTTGCGCGTTTCCTTGCCGATATCCTGAGAACCGCAGTCGTTGTAGCCGCTGGGCGCGTAACAATAGATGGCGCGGTAGAGCGCATAGCTTTTATCTTCCGGCGGCGCTTTCGCGTCGGCAATCACCTGCATGTAGTTGTCCAGACGGTTGAATTCCTGGCCTGGATAATGGGCGGCGGCATCCGTCAACCCGTTGAGCATGTTGCTCTCACCCCAGTCGAAGCCGACGCCGTTGCCGGTGCGCAGCACGAACTCGCCCAGGCAATTCAAGGCATGGGCATCCTTGGCGTTCTGGCTCAGCGTGGTCACCGTTTCCTGCAACGTCGGGCATTCGTACCCCTCTTCGGTGTCGCTGCCGTCCCAACCGAATACCGTCAGATCCTCTTCGTTCCAGCTCATATTTTCCGTGCTTTTCAGCGGCGCGATGGTTTTCAGCAGGGCACTGTCTTTGAGAAAACCGGCGTAATCGCGGTGCGTCAGTTGCTTGGTGAGCAGCGTGTGCAGGGCGATAGCCCGCTCTTCCGGCGTTTGCTGAGGGCCGGTCTGCCGGTGCAATAAATCGGCATCGGCGCTGACTTTCAGAATGGCAGAGCGGAAGCGCAAGTTTTTGACCGGGCTTTCCGGTGTAAATACCCGCTCCGGATGACCGCTGTCCACCAGCGTTTGCGCCAGTGCCAGTTGCAGGTATTGCTGCTGGGTATACGTCGTCTTCAGCATCAGCAGGTGACGCCAGTGCGCTTCCGTGTCGTCCCACTGTTTCTGCCGTTGCATCGCCAGCCCACGCAACACCTGGCTGCTGAATACGGTTACATCGGAGATATCTTGTGCCGTGGTCATCGGCAGCGTTTTCAATACCGCCGCGTCGTCGCGCAGTTGGTAGTACTGAAACGCCGCCTGCAGATAGCTAAATGCATCCTGCATACCCGCTGCTTCAAATAGCGGTTGCTGGCGGGTTAACTCCTCTTGCGTCAACGCGGGTAACGTCATCCAGCCGTCGGGGCTGCGCAGGCGCTTGATGTCCTGCACCAGCATCAGGATAGGCGTATCGGCTGAGGCGACAAAACGGTTGTCTTCCAGCAATTTGTTGTCGATTTCGTTGCTGATGGCCTGTAATTGATTCACGCTGTTGGCCGACGCCAGCGCCTTGCTGAAACGACCGGCCAGTGCAGCGGTATCACCGCTGACCCACTCAGCGCGGCGGTACAGACCTTCAGCGGAGTCGACGTATTTCCCTTGCGGATACTGTTTCAGGTAGTCGTTGATACGTTGGATAGCCTGCTGCCCGGCGGCCTTATCCATCTTGCGGGGGTCGAACATGTTGTATTCGTCCTGCGCGTCTTTCATCGCCTGATTAATCGACACCCGAATCAGCATGTAGCGAGCCGTTTCCGCGACCCACGGCTGACTGGCTTGCAGCAGTTGCTGGAAGCCGTTATCCGCTTGATCTAACTGCCCTTCATAAAATGCCGTGGCGTTCGTCAGGTAGCGGCGTAACTCGCCGGCATGGCCGGTTTCCGGCACGCCGGCCAGATCGGTTTTCGCGTCGTCGAGGCTATAGTCGCTGGACAGCATTTTCGTTCGCACTTGTGCCAACTGCGTGCGTTGGGCGTCATTGAGCGTTTTATCTGCCAGCAGCAGATCGAAAAAGCTTTCCAGCGTGGTGAGGTCGTTGGAAACCCAACGGCCATCCAGATCGACCGGCGTCATCTCGCGCAACTGGCCCAGTTCGGTATCGGAAAAATGCAACTGGACGGCTTTTTGCAGCAGCGAGGCATTTTCTTCGTCGGCTTTATCGTCGGTGGGGGCGGCAGGGTCGGTTTGCGTGTCGTCGCTGTTTTCTTCGGCTGCATCCAGCCCCATTACGCGGTATGCGGTGAACGGATCGACGCGGGAGCGGGTTTGATCCGGCTCAGGCTGGGGTATCGGCAACGGAATATGGTTACGGCTGCTTTGCAGCAACATCAAATTGGTGCGGGTGTCGTTATCCGGCAAGAGATAAGGAAGTGCGGGCATACCGCAATCAGCATCGGAAAAACCACATACACCATCGCTGGAAGCATACGCCGGTAGTTGTACCAGAGTAGCGACGAATCCAGCCAGTAAGGCTAATCCTTTCATGTCCTTTTCCTGTGCAGGGTGTCAGGCAACATCAAGAACGTATTCCATCAAACATGTGCAGGCATGACTGAAGGGATAACGGGTTGTCACAGGGCAGCCGAGGCTGTTTCCCGCGGTTGTCGCCCATGGCACAGGTTCACACTCTACCCGACCAGAGGAAAAACTCAATTAATTGACGGTATGGATGTGACGCCGGGCGCGGTATGCCGCGCCCGGGTGGAGCGCAATATCGATTAACGCTGATAGAGCGGTAGCCATAACGTAAGCTGTAAACCACCCAGCGGGCTTTCATCGGCTTTAGCCCAGCCGCGATGTTGTGACAGCGCCGTCTCGACGATAGCCAGCCCCAGTCCTGTCCCGCCGGATTCGCGGTCGCGGGCTTCGTCAGTGCGGTAGAACGGCCGGAAAATTTGCTCCCGATCTTCCGGGCTGACGCCGGGGCCGTCATCGCCGACCACAATGGTCACGCCCTGAGCATCGACCGAGAACGATACGGTAATATGGCTGTGCGAATAACGCAGTGCATTACGCACCACATTTTCCAGCGCACTGTCGAGCGCGGTGGGGTTGCCGAACAACGGCCAGGGGCCGGGCGGCGATAACACGTCCAGTGTTTTACCCATCTGCTCGGCTTCAAAGCGCGCGTCATCCAGCACATCGTTCCACAGCTCATCCGCCCGCAGCTCTTCGCGTAACAATTCATTCTTATGCTGGTTACGCGACAGCACCAGCAAGTCGTTGATCATACCGTCGAGACGCTGGGTTTCGGTTTCGATGCGGTTAAGTTCGTTGCCTTCGCCCTGACGGCGGCGTAACAGCGCGGTAGCCAGTTGCAAGCGGGTCAGCGGCGTACGCAACTCGTGGGAAATATCGGACAACAGGCGCTGCTGCGCGGTGACCATCCGCTCCAGCGCACTCACCATTTGGTTAAAGCTGGCGCCGGTCGCACGGAATTCCTGTGGGCCGGATTCCAGCTCCGGGTGTTGCTTCAGGTTGCCGCGCGCGACTTCATCGGCCGCATTCTTCAGCTTACGCGCCGGTTTTGCCAGGCTCCAGGCCAGCCACAGCAGCAGCGGCGAGCTGGTGAGCATGGTGACTATCAACAGCAACAGCGGGCGGTCGAACAGCAGGTTGATGAAATCGGATTGCGGACTGCTGGCGGGGCGCAGCATGTACATCAGGTAGCTGTCTTCGCCATCGCGCACGGCGAATGGCCCCAGCAATTCCAGCCGACCGTATTTTTTCTTTTGCGGGAAATCAGCGCTGTCGGATTGGCCGATGAAATTGCGCACCATCTGCATTTCATTGCGCTGCGCGCCAATCACACGCCCTTCGCTGGTCACCAGCAGCAGGCGTTGGCCGGGCGGCGCCCATTTTTCGATGACGCGAAATAAACGCCGCCACCACAGCAAATCATTGGCGGGGTCGCTCGCCAGCTCAGCCTCAATATGCTGTTCCAGCATCAGTCCCTGCCGCTGTTCATTTTCCAGCAGCGGCGTGAGTTGCCGGGAATCCAGTTTCGGCAGCATCAGCACCAGCATCAGCACGAGTGCCAACGTCAGCCAGAAAATGGCGAAAATACGGGCGGTAAGGCTGTTAATCATACGGCGACAACCTGCATCATGCGGTAGATACCATCAGGTAGCCTCTGCCGCGCAAGGTTTTAAACCAGGGCAATCCATCTTTGCGTTCAGGCAGTTTGCGCCGCAGGTTGGAGATATGCATGTCGATAGCGCGATCGAACGGCGTCAGGCGTTTACCCAACACTTCCTGACTGAGATGTTCGCGCGATACCACCTGGCCCAGCCGCTGCGCCAGCAGGTAGAGCAGGGTGAATTCCGTACCGGTCAGATCCAGCACTTCATTGTCAAAGCTGGCTTCCTGACGGCCGGGGTTAAGCCGCAGCGCATCTACCTCGATGGTGGGCGCACTGGCTTCGCCTGCCTGTTGTTGGTCCGTCCAATTAGAACGGCGCAGAATAGCGCGGATGCGGGCGACCAGTTCCCGGTCGTTAAAGGGTTTCGGCAAATAGTCGTCTGCGCCCAGTTCCAGACCGAGCACGCGATCCAGTTCGCTGCCGCGGGCGGTAAGCATGATTACCGGCGTCTGGTAGCGTTGGCGCACTTCCTTGAGTGTATCGATGCCGTTTTTCTTCGGCATCATGATATCCAGCAATAACAGGTCAACCGAGTCATCCAGTACGCTTAACGCCTGTTCGCCGTCATGGGCGACAACGACGTTAAAACCTTCCATTTCGAGCAATTCCCGCAACAGGGACGTCAGCTCGCGATCGTCATCAACCAACAGGATTTTATTCATGATTTACCTACCTCCTCGGGCAAAATACGTCATAGATCGCCGCTATTCCATGACTTTACGTAGTTTTACATCGTCTGACGCATGTTTGCAGCAAGGCAATTAGACTGAGTCCATTGATTAGCCAGCCAGTACAGCGTACCAACGCAAGCCGTGCGTGAACACAGAGGGGTCATGAGATGCGGGGCACCATCATCACGTTATCTTTTACTTCACTGCTGATGTTGGTCACCGGTACTGCGATGGCCACTGAAAACATGTTTTCCGGCAAAGAGAATTTATCCACCGAAAACAATTTATCCACCGAAAATAATGCCCCCGAACTGGGCAACTGTTATCGCGATGACTCTGCCACGAAACGCACGGAGAGTCAGCAAGGGATATTTGATGGTGTGAGGTTGACGGAACATCAGCGCCAGCAAATGCGTGATTTGATGCGGCAAGTCCGCCACGAGCAACCCGCTTATGATGCTAATGATGTGGAGATGATGCATCAGTTGATAACGGCAGAAAAATTTGATGCACCGGCGGTGCAAGCGCAGGTCGCCAAAATGGTCCAGGCGCAAATTGCACGTCAGGTTGAGATGGTCCGGGTGAGCAACCAGATGTACAACATGCTGACGCCGGAGCAGAAATCGGTTTTGAACCAGAAACATGAGCAGGCAATGCAGACGGTGCGTCAGCGGATGTCGGCGTCAGGTAACCAGAATTTGGAATTGTCCCGTCAGGGGCAGGATGAGAGTACCGAGTAATGACCGTAACGAGTAGAGCGTGTTTTTCCGAGTAGTGAGATCCGAGTAGTGAGAGTAGTGCCGAGAGTAGTGTGTTAAAGAAGTAACCTGTTTTCCTTGCCATAGACACCATCCCTGTCTTTTTCCCCGCCTTGATGGCGGGGTTTTTTTTGGGGCGAGCTATAGGATTGTGTGACTATCCTGCCCTGATCGTAAGCCATTCGTTTTCTGCAGGATGGCGGATATCCTAATTTTTATGCCATTTTTGTGTGATGGGATTACTGATTTTGTTCTCTTCCAGGGAAAAGGTCCCATTCTGTTGCGCTATTGCCTCTCCCGTTTCAACGATCGCATTTTGTATAAAATACTTTTCTTTGTCGCCATTAATGAATGTGAGTTGATGAAATGCAGTCTTTTTCCCCCAATCTTCTGAAGGCAATGAGATATATCTGATGGTATAGGTTTGATCCTGAAAATTTCCCTGCATGACGTAAACGCCATAATGTTCTTCACCTTGCGATATTATTTTATAAATACCGTTGTCGTAATAGAATATTTCTGCATCGGGGAACGGTTTTTTCTCATAGAGTTTACGGTAGTGCAGTGTTTGCCTGTAGGTCGGTTTACCAAAGCCAACCTCAAGTTTTTTTTCATTATTATCCGTTGTTAATGAGCTTGCCTGACTGGAGCTTATTGCCATAAGCCCCAGGAAGAGAAATGGAAAATTCATTTTCATGTCTTATCTCCTTCACCTTTCTTCATATTGTGTCTGAGAAATAATAATGAGTGCTGACTTAGTTGCTATTTTCAGCCCGGTTATTTTCTGGGGGAGTGATATTTCTGTCATGCCAATGATGTTACTAATCATCATTCACTTTCCCGATCTCCATAGTTATAAAAAAACTGAACGGGGTTTGTTGTGCTATCGCTGTTCCAACCCTCGCTGCGCGCGCTGTTGCTGGCCTATCAGCATAATGTCCGATACTGCCACAACGGGCTGAAATCGCTTGGAAAAGCGTGTGTCGACAAGTGTGGCGGGATGTGTTCCATGCCTGAGTATGGGCCCCTTTATCGCTAATTCTGATGAGACATGTTATGAGCACGAAATATACGGCCTTGCTTACCCAGGTGGGAGCAGACAGGCTGGCTAATGCGATCGCACTGGGAAAACAACTGGAAATCGCCCGGATGGGCGTAGGGGATGGTGGTGGTGTATTGCCAACGCCGGACGCAACCCAGACTAAATTGATCAATGAAAAACGTCGTGCCGCGCTTAATTCGTTGAGCATCGACCCTGCTAATGCCAATCAGATTATTGCCGAACAAGTGATCCCGGAGAATGAAGGTGGATTCTGGCTGCGGGAAATCGGCTTGTATGATGCGGACGATAATTTGATTGCCGTAGCCAACTGTCCGGAAACCTATAAACCACAGATGCAGGAAGGATCGGGCCGCGTGCAGACGGTGCGCATGATTCTGGCTGTCAGTCAGACGCAGGCGGTATCGCTGAATATCGACCCGGCGGTGGTGCTGGCCAGTCGGCAGTATGTGGATGATAAAGCTCTGATTAAAGCTCAAAATGGTGCAGACATTGTGGATAAAGCTCAATTTATCGAGAATTTGGGCGTAAGGAGCTCATTTTCCGGTGTGATTGGCATGACACGCAATGCCACGATGAATATTCCCTCCGTTTCTTCCAGTGCCACATATACTGCCGATGAGATTATTGTTGGGACGGTTCTGGGTGGAGACCAATATCGAATAGGTTTATTCAGGCAGATGATCGATCTGGCAAAGAATGGCGTTGGAGGAATGGATACCGGAACCGTTCCTGATGAAGGGTTCGTCGGGGTTTATGCCATTTATAATCCGGTGACGATGCTGTCTGGCTTGCTCGCGGTTAACGCCACCTCAGTCAAATTGCCGGAGATTTATAGCGGAACCAATATGCCGGATGGATATACAGCATCGGCATTATTGACGGTTGTGCCGGTTAAGGCGGGTAATTTTACCGTATTATCTGTTCGAGAGCGATACGTATATATATCACCAAAGAGAGTATATTCTACTTTAAAAACAACAACGGATTTTAATATTTCAATTAGTAGTTTTACCCCATTAAATACTAAATCTCTAAGTGGGTATGTTCGGCAAACTAGTACGGCTTCTGGGGTGTTATCGATGACAATTGCCAGTAGTAAAAATGTGTTATCTGGACAGCAAATGACAGGCTATGTTACGGAGAATGGACTTATCTCACAGAATTATGCTGATATTGTAATGGTTAATGATGGTTATATTTCTATTTCAACAAGTAATGCAACATCAGGAAATCCAACATTTGATGCTTATGTTTCTAGATATTTAATATAATTCATACATGGAGATGCTTTTTCATAAAATTGATATTTACAAGGTTGTTAATTGGCTCCATTAACAAATTGTTTTTTGGTAGATAATATAGTGAGTGACTCATGGTGAATTTTTTGTGTCATTATGTCTGCGTTTTTAATATCGTATCACATTTATGAATAGGCAGGGAGTTTCATTAAACATTGAATCGTTGCCACTGCCGTAAAATAAGTGGCTATACGCCTTATTTTTTCATCGTCTTATTTTATTTTCCCGCCTTGATGGCGGGTTTTTTTAACCTGTTTGTTGTGCCATAGCCGATACAACGCCCATCAGACGATTTGCCGTCACTCTCTTTGCATAATGTTGTCAGAGGCAACAACGAAATGGAATGGCTTGCAAAAAGACGGCGATTTGCGCGGTGGGGATTGCAATGTCAGATGACGGTTTAAGGCGATACAAAAGGAAAATAGTATGACGGTGAAATACATGACATTGCTCACCCAGGCAGGGACGGCAAAGCTGGCGAATGCCGCCGCATTAGGGAAAATGCTGAATATTACCCACATGGGGGTGGGGGATGGCGGCGGGAATCCGACCACGCCTGATCCGGCCCAGACGACATTGATTAATGAAAAGCGTCGGGCAGTCTTAAACGCCCTGAGTGTGGACCCGGCTAATCCGAATCAAATTATTGCCGAACAGGTGATCCCGGAAAATGAAGGTGGGTTTTGGTTGCGTGAAATCGGCCTGTACGATGACGATGGCGATTTAATCGCCGTGGCCAATTGCCCGGATACCTACAAACCGCTGTTGCAGGAAGGTTCTGGTCGTGTGCAAACCGTGCGTATGATTCTGGTGGTCAGTAACACCAGTGCGGTCACCCTGAAAGTTGACCCGGCGGTAGTGCTGGCAACCCGTAAGTCGGTTGATGACAAGGCGATTGAGGTGAAAGCCTACGCCGATGAACTGATGGCGAAACACCTCGCCAACGCGAATCCGCACAAGCAGTATGCGCCGATTGAAAGCCCGGTATTGACCGGGAATCCCCTGGCACCGACGCCACCTTTATTTGATGCGGATAGTAGTATCGCGACCACGGCGTTCGTGCAAAGAGCTTTAGGTAATATGAAGTCGGCATTTGGCGTCAGAGAAAATCAGGTGTTAACCAGTGATGCATTTGGCTGTTTTGTTGAAGCCCAAATAGCGGGGATTACGATTACATTACCGAACGCTTCCCTTTGTGTGGGTGGGGTTATTGAGTTTAATAATATCTCCAACGGGGCTGTGACGATTTCTGGTGCAGGGGTGAATATTCTGGGGCCCAATAATCCATCCGGTTCAAATACGATGACGGTTAAAAGTGGGACGAATATAAGATTCCTTTCCACGGGGCCACAGTGGCGTGCGATTGGTGGAGTGGGTGCTGCTGGCTCAGGAGTGAATGGTTACCAGATTTTACCGTCAGGTATTATTATTCAATGGGGAGTAGGAGCAACGTTAGGTGCTGGCGTTATTAATCAGTCATTCCCTATTGCCTATCCTAATAATTTTTTTGCTGCTGTCATTACGGAAAATAATTCTGTTGGTTGGAACTATACGGGGGTGACAGTATATGGGCAAAGTAATAGTACTAAAGAAATGTTGAAGGGATATGGCGCATTTGTCAGAAACGGTGGTTCTGTTGATTTTTCTTCTGGTATCTCTTATCAGTTTATTGCAATAGGAAATTGAGGTGTCATATGTTTTATTCTAAATCAACTAGTGGTTTTTATAGTGACGAAATTAATGGTGTTAATATTCCTAATGACGCTATTGAGATCAGCGATGATTATTATCAATATTTATTAGACCAGCAAGTCAGGGGTAATGTTATTATTTTTGATGAGTCGACAAAAAAACCGATTGCGGTGACTCCCGTGCCTTTGTCAGATACTCAGTTGGCTGAAGATGCCCGGCGTCAGCGAGATAATTTACTGACCGCCAGTGACTGGACGCAAGTGTCGGATGCACCGGTAGATCAACAGGCCTGGCGTACATACCGTGAGATATTACGTCAAGTTCCTGAGCAGGCAGGGTTCCCGTTAAATATTGCATGGCCGGTACAACCAGAAAAATAAGCAGTTATACCCGCTATTTTTTTATTCATTTTCATCGTCTTATTTTATTTTCCCCGCCTTGATGGCGGGTTTTTTTTAACCTGCTTGTTGTGCCATGGCATAAACAACGTCGGCCGGACGATTTGCCGTCACTCTCTTTGCATAATGTTGTCAGAGGCAGCAACAAAATGGAATGGCTTGCAAAAAAGACGGCGATTTGCGCGGTGGGGATTGCAATGTCAGATGACGGTTTAAGGCGATACAAAAGGAAAATAGTATGACGGTGAAATACATGACATTGCTCACCCAGGCGGGGACAGCAAAGCTGGCGAATGCCGCCGCATTAGGGAAAATGCTGAATATTACCCACATGGGGGTGGGGGATGGCGGCGGGAATCCGACCACGCCTGATCCGGCCCAGACGGCATTGATTAATGAACGGCGCCGGGCGGTGTTGAACGCCCTGAGAGTTGACCCGTCGAATCCGAATCAAATTATTGCCGAACAGGTGATCCCGGAAAATGAAGGTGGGTTTTGGTTGCGTGAAATCGGCCTGTACGATGACGATGGCGATTTAATCGCCGTGGCCAATTGCCCGGATACCTATAAACCGCAGTTGCAGGAAGGCTCGGGACGTGTACAAACCATACGTATGATTCTGGTGGTCAGTAACACCAGTGCGGTCATTCTGAAAGTTGACCCGTCGGTGGTGATGGCAACCCGTAAGTCGGTTGATGACAAGGCGATTGAGGTGAAAGCCTACGCCGATGAGCTGATGGCGAAACACCTCGCCAACGCGAATCCGCACAAACAGTATGCGCCGATTGAAAGCCCAGCGTTGACCGGGAACCCTACGGCACCGACAGCGGTGGCCGGCACCCGTACTACACAGTTGGCAACCACGGCATTTGTGGCCGGCGCTGTTGATTCCTTGTCCGGTAAGACTGACGACAACTTCAAGCTCAAGCTGGATATTAATGACATTGTGGGTATTCCCTTGCCCTGGCCGCAGGCTACTGCCCCAGGTGGCTGGCTGAAATGTAACGGTCAGTCATTCGATAAAAACCGCTATCCGCGGCTGGCGCAGGTCTACCCGTCGGGCATGTTACCGGATTTGCGCGGCGAGTTTATTCGTGGCTGGGATGATGGACGCGGGGTAGATGCAGGGCGGGCACTTTTGTCTTCTCAGCAAGATGGCATACGTAATATTTTGGGATCGTTCGGATCGGAGGCGCTATTTGCCGGGGGCGCGTCAAAACAGCCAGCTCCCACGGGGGCTTTTACTTTCGTTGAAAATACTCAGTCGTTACATGTTGGCGCTGCTGTTGGTGGGTACGGTCAATTGATCATGTTTGACGTGTCGAAGGTCGTTCCTACCGCGCCAGATAATCGCCCCCGCAACATCGCCTTTAGTTACATCGTGAGGGCTGCGTAATAGATATAAAAATTCCGTTATTTATTTTTGATGTGATGACATGACTAATTTAATAGAAGTGTGTCTTTTCAAACGGTGATTGTATTTTCATGGCTCAAATGTTCTTTTTATAAAAATTAAAATGTATTTTTCATTATTGTTGTGTCACAGCTGATACAGCGCCATTAACAGGTAATTATTGGGGTGTCTTTGCATAATGGTTGTCAGAAAGCAGAACAAACATTGAATGCTTGTGTGACGGCAATATTTTCTGCCTGGCTTTTTAATGAATGCAGACGAGAGAAACGATGGGAACCAAATATTTTACGATTCTCACCCGTATCGGTGAGATTAAATTAGCGCAAGCGATCTCAACCGGAAAACCGCTGGAAGTTGCCCAGATGGGTGTTGGTGATGGCGGTGGGGTATTACAGGCACCGGACCCGTTGCAGACTACATTGGTGAATGAAAAACGCCGGGCGGCGATCAATTCCCTGAGTGTTGATGCTGATAACCCCGGGCAGATTATTGCCGAGCAGGTGATTCCGGAAAATGAGGGCGGGTTCTGGTTACGTGAAGTTGGCCTGTACGATGCAGCCGGCAATTTGATAGCGGTGGCTAACTGCCCGGAAACCTATAAACCGGAACTGAAGGAAGGGTCGGGCCGGATACAAACGGTGCGCATGATCCTGATTGTCGGCCGTACCGACGCAGTCACGCTGAAATTCGACCCGACGGTGGCGCTGGCAACCCGGCGCTATGCCGACACACTGTTGTCCGGGCATCTTGCCGAGACCAACCCCCATTCGCAGTATCTGCTGATCAGTGAATTTGTCGGTATTCCTCAGCCGTGGCCGCAGACGACCGCCCCGGCAGGCTGGCTGAAATGTAACGGCCAGGTGTTTGATAAAACCCGCTACCCGCGGTTGGCGCAGGTTTATCCTTCTGGCGTGCTGCCGGATTTACGTGGTGAATTTATTCGTGGTTGGGATGATGGAAGAGGGGTGGATGTTGGTAGAGATCTGCTATCAAAGCAAAACGATACGATCAGAAATATCGTCGGCTCTCTTTATATCGGCGTTAGCATGTCAACCCCTTTGTCATTGACTACTGTGGGGACATCAGGTGCAATTTCTGCTGACAAGTTCGGCGATGTCGGAATAACCGACAGTCTTGGCAGCTATAAAGGACCAGCAGGTGTTAGTTTTGATGCGTCACGCGTAGTTCCAACGTCATCAGAAAACCGCCCCCGCAACATCGCCTTTAACTACATCGTGAGGGCTGCGTGATGATGACACCGACACCGGAAATGCGCGCCGTGCTGGCGGTGGATGGGCTGGCTGCTCAGGCAGGTTGGTTACGGGTGTACCATGTGGATGCGCTAACCCGTGAATACGATGGCTACAGTGATGAATACCTGATGGCAGGAACGGGGATCCCCGCTCACAGTTATGCCGATGAGCCGCCGCAGCCAGCAACAGAAGGGCAGGCGCTGAGGCGTTCGTCTGATGGCCTACATTGGGAATGGGTGCCGGATTTGCGTGGGCAGACCGTTTACGACACGAAAACGCGTCAGCCACAGGGCGTGAATGAACTGGGGCCGCTACCCGTCCATCTGACCTTGCAGCCGCCTGCCGGTGCGTTTGACCGTTGGGATGGCGAACAATGGATAACGGATAACGCGGCGTATCAGGAGAGCCTGTTAAAGGCGGCCCGACAGGCGTGTGAAACCCGTCGCCAGACGGCACATGATCGTATTCGCGAGCTGACCTATGCGCAGGAACTGGGTATGGCCACCGAACAGGAAACGCAGTCGCTGAAGGACTGGAAAATCTATTTGGTGCAGTTAAGTCGTATCGACCTGTCTTTACTGCCGGATATCGACTGGCCGACCCCGCCATCACACTGATGAGATGCTGCACCCGTTCGGAATAACGAGATGCGGTTATTCCGAACGGGGCGTTTTTTATTCAATGCAGACCCCGTCTCCTCTGCCTTATCAAATTCTCATGTGGCTTGCAGCCATACTCACACCCTGTTGTGCCATCACCGTGACGCCCGTATACGCGGGTGATTTGACGGGCTATCAGCATAATGGTTGTCACAAGGCAGGCCGGGCCGTGAGCGCTTGCGTGAGCCGGTTTTCCCTACGGCTGCCTAACCTTTTCCTTTGTATTCATGTTGATGAGAAAATCGATGGGCGCTAAATACTTTACCTTGCTCACCCAAACGGGTGAGAAAAAACTGGCGGCAGCTATTGCCGCAGGAAAAACGCTGGAGCTGGTGCAAATGGGGGTGGGCGATGGCAACGGCCTACTCCCCACCCCGGATCCGTTACAAACCAAACTGGTGAATGAAAGGCGGCGAGGGGCGATTAATGCGCTCACGGTTGACCGGGATAACACCAACCAAATGATTGCCGAGCAGGTGATCCCGGAACATGAAGGCGGGTTCTGGCTGCGTGAAATCGGTCTGTACGACGTGGATGGGGATCTGATAGCCGTCGGCAACTGCCCGGAAACCTATAAACCGGAACTGAAAGAGGGGTCTGGTCGGGTACAGACGGTGCGTATGGTCCTGATTGTCAGCCGCACCGATGCAATCACGTTGAAGTTTGACCCAACGGTGGCGCTGGCGACACGGCGTTATGCGGATACGTTGCTGGCTGACCATATCGCCGCGGCGAATCCGCACAGGCAGTATGCGCCGCTGGAAAGCCCGGTGTTTAGCGGTAACCCCATCGCGCCGACCGCCGTAGCAGGAACCAATACGACACAACTGGCCACCACGGCGTTTGTTGCGGATGCAGTGGCTTACGCTATTGGCTTGTTGTCTGGTAAAACCGAGGCCAGCACCAAACTCAAACTGGATATTAATGACATCGTGGGTATCCCACAGCCGTGGCCACAAGCCACAGCGCCGAGTGGCTGGCTTAAATGTAACGGCCAGTCATTTGATAAAAATCGCTATCCACGGTTGGCGCAGGTTTACCCGTCAGGCGTGCTGCCGGATCTGCGTGGCGAGTTTATTCGCGGCTGGGATGATGGGAGAGGGGTGGATGCGGGGAGAGAAGTGCTCTCGCAGCAGAGAGGCTCTTTAATTAACTACGATGGTCCAGATTCAGCACCGACCTCGGACTCGCTACGGCTGTCAGTATCAGCAGCACAAGCTGATGCCGTCAGTGCGTCAGAGTATGCCGGAGTGATGCTGTCGTACACGGCATACAACATCACAACAGTAAGTGCCGCTGGCTATGTCGGCGCTACCCGCCCTCGCAACATCGCCTTTAACTACATCGTGAGAGCCGCGTGACGATATCTACACAGACCGTCAAGGCAGGAAAATCGGGTCTTCGTCGTTAAGAAATCTCACTTGGCCCGCTCCCCCGGTTGCTTAACGGGATAAGGCTCGCCCGGCCACAGCATTTCAACCACTGTTCCGGGTAGACCTTATCCCGTGTGGCGAGCGGTCCATCACTTGCCCCACCAGCGATGCTCCCGCATCAGTTAAGCCGTATCGACCTGCCTCTGGCGCCAGCTATCGACTGGCCGGCCCTTTCCCCCTGATATGAAGCGATACCCGTCCGGAATAGCAACGTACCGTTATTCCGGGCGGGTTGTTTTTATCCCGTGCTGACCGCTGGCCTCTTGGTGCCTTATCAAATTCTCATGGCTTGCAGCCATACTCACACTCTGTTGTGCCATCGCCGTGACACCCGTATACGCGGGTGATTTGACGTGCCGTCAGCATAATGGTTGTCACAAGGCAGACAGGACCGTGAGCGCTTGCGTGAGCCGGTTTTCCCTACGGCTGCCTAACCTTTTCCTTTGTATTCATGCTGATGAGAAAATTGATGGGCGCTAAATACTTTACCTTGCTCACCCAGGCGGGTGAGAAAAAACTGGCGGCAGCCATTGCCGCAGGAAAAGCGCTGGAGCTGGCGCAAATGGGGGTGGGCGATGGTAACGGCACGCTTCCTTTCCCGGATTCGTTACAAACCAAACTGGTGAATGAAAGGCGGCGTGGGGTGATTAATGCGCTCACGGTTGATCAGAATAACACCAACCAAATGATTGCCGAGCAGGTGATCCCGGAAAATGAAGGCGGGTTCTGGCTGCGTGAAATCGGTCTGTACGACGTGGATGGGGATCTGATAGCCGTCGGTAACTGCCCGGAAACCTATAAACCGGAACTAAAAGAGGGGTCTGGTCGGGTACAGACGGTGCGTATGGTCCTGATTGTCAGCCGCACCGATGCAATCACGTTGAAGTTTGACCCAACGGTGGCGCTGGCGACACGGCGTTATGCGGATACGTTGCTGGCTGACCATATCGCCGCGGCGAATCCACACAGGCAGTATGCGCCGCTGGAAAGCCCGGTGTTTAGCGGTAACCCCACTGCGCCGACCGCCGTAGCAGGAACCAATACGACACAACTGGCCACCACGGCGTTTGTTGCCGCCGGGTTATCAGGAAAAATGGATAAGAATCAGAACGGCGCTGATATCCAGAATCCAGTCCAGTTTGTCAAAAATCTGGGATTAGAAAACCGTTTTGCGGGCCGTATCCTGCGCATAAAAAAGATTACCTCAAGCCAAAATTATCAATGGCCTGATGATGTGTCCGCCATTGATGTCACCATTTGTGGTGCGGGCGGCGGCGGCGGCGCGGCGGCGGCATCACCACAGAATTATCACTCGGCAGGCTCTGGCGGTGGTGCGGGCGGCTGGGCACGATCTTTTTACCATAAAGGTGATATTCCTGCGTTGATCTATCTGGAGGTCGGCGCAGGCGGTATGGGAGGTGTAGATGGAAAAAATGAGCCGGGGTTTGGTGGTGCGACGAAATTTGGAACGTTAATGACGGCGAGCGGGGGAGCGAGGGGAGCTAACGGTATCGCGATTGCAATCGGTATGTCTGTTCTGATGGGTAACGGCGGTGGGGGTAATGCATTCGGTGGGAATCTGGTCGCGGGTTTTGGCGGCTCAGGCACGCCCGCGATGTTTTTTAATAGCGGTTATGAATCCGGTGCCGGCGGTGATTCTGTTTTTTCATTCGGTGCGCCGCCAATTGCACACAATGCTTCGATCAACGGATTTGACAGCGTGGATGGTGCTGGTGGTAGTGGCGGATATTCGGTGCCTGCTGGTGCCGATGCTAAAGGCGGTAATGGTGGTAATGGCGTCATTATGATTGTGGAGTATTCGGCATGAGTAAGGTATACGCGGTAATCGAAAACGGGGTGGTGATTAATACCGTAGTCTGGGATAGCGATGTTGGGGCTGACTGGAAGCCGCAGAATGGCGCGTTAATCGATATTTCATCAGAGCGTGTCGGTGTCGGCTATTTGTATTCTGACGGCGTGTTTACTCCACCTGAGAAACGCCGTGATGAATATATTGCGGACGCCACGCTACGTAAAACGCAGCTATTGTCAGAAGCCCAAAAAATGATAGCAAACTGGCAAACCGATCTTATGCTGGGCGTAATTTCTGATGATGAGAAAAGCCGCTTAGTGCGTTGGCGTGAGTATATGAAACAGGTTGACGCCATTGATGCGCAGAGCGCACCCGATATCACCTGGCCTGTTCCTCCTACGGCGTAACCAGACGATTTCAGCCCGGCCACAGCATTTCAACCAACTGTTCCGGGTAGACCTTATCCTGCGTGGCGAGCAGTTCATCGCGGCTCCACCAGCGATGCTCCCGCATCACTTCCCGTTCATGCGCCGTCCAGGCATCGGTGTGGATGGCGCTGTCGGTGATAGGGATGACGAAAAACCGTTCATCGGCCAGTACGGTGTCTCCGTTGGGCATCGTCATGGTGAAGGTGCGGGTGGCGAGGCAAAGGCCGGGGTCCTGACGGCGAATGCCGGTCTCCTCCCACAGCTCCCGCACCGCCGCCTGCTCAAAGGTTTCTCCCTCCTCCACTGCGCCGCCCGGCGTTGCCCAATAGCGCTGCCCGGCAAGGGCATCCTGAGTATGATGGAACAGAAATAACAGCACCCGTTGTTCAGGATCAAGAATCAGCAGGCGTGAAGCAGGTCGTCGTTTCATAAGGGTTCCCGGTGTATATCTGAGCCTTTACTATTTTCCCTTATATTTTCCCTTAATTCTCTGCGCCATGTCGATGTGGGGCGGTGACGTGGGCGTGACGGCGGGATTTCCGGAGTGTGTCGGGGACTTGTCGGGTTGCCGTCAGGTTGCTGTCGTGGTGTTTCTCGGGGCGTTGCAGCAGTCTGCCGACAGGTTTCCATTAAACAGGAGTACATCATGAATGCAATTAAATCACAGCGTCTTGCCCGCGCCTGGTCTCAGGAACAACTGGCTGAACTGTCTGCGTTGAGCGTCAGAACCATCCAGCGGATCGAAAACGGGGAGCGCGCCAGTCTGGAAACGCTCAGCGCGCTTGCTGCGGCATTCGGCATCAACGTGGCGGCGCTGATGACGGAAGACGGCGAGCAGGCGGCGAGCGGCGAGTCGCTGGCGCAACGCATTGAACAAGCCAGAACGCGGGTCGGGCAGGAAAGCCGTTTCTGGCGCAGTCTGCTGCTGTTTGTACTGGTGAATAGCCTGCTGGTTGTCGCCAATCTGCTGGTTAATCCGCAAACCCATTGGTTTTTATGGCCGTTGCTGATTTGGGGCGGTGTGCTGGCGCTGCGGGCGGCGCGGATTTTCTGGCTGCGCGATCGCTGGTCGCGCTGGGAACAGGAGCGGCTGCAGAAAATACTGCGCAAGCCTTGAGTTTGTCGTCGCTGAACGCCGTGCTGATGCCGGAAAACCGGTAGTCACGCCAAAATGGAAATAAAGTGTCACGGTTTCCCACGTGCGGAATTCGGTATACTGGCCCCCTCATTTGAATGGAATAGTGTATGAATTCTCATTACGCGCGTCTGGTGACGACAGCCGCTTTTCTGGCTACCGCCACGGCGTTATCGCTGTTTGGTATGAAGGTGTACGCCTGGTGGTACACCGGTTCGGTCAGTTTGCTGGCGTCGCTGGTGGATTCGCTGGTGGATATCGCGGCGTCACTGGTCAATCTGCTGGTGGTGCGCTATTCGCTGCAACCCGCCGATACGGAACATGCGTTCGGGCATGGCAAGGCCGAGTCGCTGGCGGCATTGGCGCAGAGCATGTTCATTTCCGGTTCGGCGCTGTTTTTATTATTGACCGGCACCCAACATCTGATTAACCCGCAGCCGTTGCAAGGGCCTGAGCTGGGGATGTGGATTACTATTATCGCGCTGGTGGTGACGGGCCTGTTGGTGAGCTTCCAGCGTTGGGTGATTCGCAAAACGCATAGCCAGGCGGTGCGGGCGGATATGTTGCACTACCAGTCCGACGTCCTGATGAATGGCGCTATTTTGCTATCGTTAGTATTAAGCTGGAAGGGTATCAATTGGGCCGATGCGGTATTCGCGCTGGGGATTGGCGTCTATATTTTAGGTAGCGCGCTACGGATGGCTTACGAGGCGATTCAGATGTTGCTGGATAGGGCTCTGCCGGATGAGGAACGACAGGAAATCGTCAATATTGTGTCTTCGTGGCCGGGCGTGAGCGGCGCACATCAGTTGCGCACCCGCCGTTCCGGTCCGACTCGCTTTATCCAGTTGCATCTTGAAATGGCGGATAACCTGCCGCTGGTTGAATCACATCAAATTGCGGACGAGCTGGAGCAGGCGTTGCTCAAACGTTTCCCCGGTTCAGACATTATCATTCACCAGGACCCGGTGTCGGTGGTGCCGCAGGAACAGCGTGGCCGCTGGATACTGTAGAACCGGAGTACGCGTCCGTGTGCTGTGAGCGACGAATAACACGGCGGGGAACACCGCCGGTATCAAAAAGTGTTGTAAAAATGTGATAGGCAATAGATTTTTATGGGGCTTGATGCCTGACCTGAATCAATTCAGCTAGGTGTATTTGTTATACTATGTTGATAAACAATCAGGCGTTGTCCTGTGAGCTTTACATCTTAAGATAGAAAAATCTGCGAATTTACATCTACAAATCCAGAGGTTGTCATGATTAAAAAAATCGGAGTACTGACGAGCGGTGGCGATGCGCCGGGGATGAATGCGGCCATTCGTGGTGTGGTGCGTGCCGCGTTAGCGGAAAACCTGGACGTATACGGCATTTATGACGGCTATCTGGGTTTGTACGAAGACCGCATGGTGCAGTTGGACCGCTACAGCGTATCGGATGTGATCAACCGTGGCGGCACTTTCCTCGGGTCTGCCCGCTTCCCGGCGTTTCGCGAAGAAGCGGTGCGCCAGGTGTGCGTGGAAAACATGAAAAAGCGTGATCTGGACGCGCTGGTGGTTATCGGCGGCGACGGTTCCTACATGGGGGCCAAGCGCTTGACCGAAATGGGTTTCCCCTGCATCGGTTTGCCGGGCACCATTGATAACGATGTGGCGGGCACCGATTACACCATCGGTTACTTCACCGCGTTGGAAACCGTAGTGGAAGCGATTGACCGCCTGCGCGATACCTCCTCTTCCCATCAGCGTATTTCCATTGTGGAAGTGATGGGGCGTCATTGCGGCGACCTGACGCTGGCCGCGGCGATCGCCGGGGGCTGTGAGTTCATCGTGTTGCCGGAAGTCGATTTCAAAAAAGAAGACCTGGTGGAAGAGATCAAAGCCGGTATCGCCAAAGGGAAAAAACACGCCATTGTGGCGATTACCGAGCTGGTGTGCGACGTGGATGAGCTGGCGCACTATATTGAAGCGGAAACCGAACGCGAAACCCGCGCCACCGTGCTGGGGCACATCCAGCGCGGCGGTTCGCCGGTAGCGTATGACCGCATTCTTGCCTCCCGCATGGGCGCGTATTCCATCGAACTGTTGCAGCAGGGCTACGGCGGCCGTTGCGTCGGGATCCAGAATGAAAAACTGGTCCACCATGATATTATCGACGCCATCGAGAACATGAAGCGTCCGTTCAAAGGCGACTGGCTGAATACCGCCAAGAAGCTGTTCTGATGCCGGCCCGGTATGCCGGGCTGAACACGCAAATCCCGCTCTTTTGGGCGGGATTTCTTATTGGGAAACAGAAAACGACGCCTTTCGGTGAGCCGTGTGCGTCAGTCGTTGATGGCGAGGAGAAACGCACATCCTCACCGTCATCATTCGCTGGCATAATGTCGCCGCTCTGGGTGACAACGCCTGATGGCGTTGGTTCGCCGGGCGCCGGGTGAGTTGTTTACCTACACTTTTTACCCGTCTCTTGCTATTCCCCACACCGCTGGTGGCGCAGGCATGAGCACCCATACAGAAATTATTGAGGTTTTCGCATGACAAAAGTTACCGTTGCCGCCACGCAGATGGCCTGCACCTGGGATTTGCCAAAAAATATCGAAAACGCCGAAAGGCTGGTGCGTCAGGCACATGCTCAGGGGGCACAAATCATTCTGATTCAGGAACTGTTTGCCGCGCCTTATTTCTGCATCGACCAGAGCCCGGAGCATTACGCGCTGGCGCAGGAACTGGCAACCAGCCCGCTTATCAAACACTTTTCCGCCCTGGCGGCCGAACTGGAAGTGGTGTTGCCGCTGAGCTTCTTCGAACGCGCCAATAACGCTTACTACAACTCGCTGGTGATGATTGACGCCGACGGCAGCGTGCTGGATGTGTACCGTAAAACCCATATTCCTAACGGCCCGGCCTATCAGGAAAAACAGTTCTTCATTCCGGGCGACACCGGCTTCAAAGTGTGGCAAACCCGCTACGCTAAAGTGGGCGTAGGCATCTGCTGGGATCAGTGGTTCCCGGAAACCGCCCGTTGCCTGGCGCTCAAAGGCGCCGAGTTGATTTTCTACCCGACCGCCATCGGTTCCGAACCGGCGTACCCGGACATCGACAGCCAGCCGCACTGGACCCGCGTACAGCAGGGCCATGCCGCCGCCAACCTGGTTCCGGTTATCGCTTCCAACCGTATCGGCACCGAAGCCAGCAAATACATCGACAGTCTGGAAATGACCTTCTACGGCTCGTCGTTCATTGCCGATCAAACCGGTGCGTTGGTGGCGCAAGCCAACAAGACCGATGAAGCGGTGCTGGTACATACCTTTGATTTACAAGCTATTGCAGCCCAACGTGCGTCGTGGGGCCTGTTCCGCGACCGTCGTCCGGACATGTACGGCGTCATCGGCACCTCTGACGGCAAGACCTGGAGATAAGTGATGTCTGAACTGACCACGCCGTTGCAAGACGGCTTCGCCATGCCGGCGGAATGGGCGCCGCACGACGCCGTGTGGATGCTGTGGCCGTATCGCCGCGACAACTGGCGTATGCAAGGCGATGCCATTCCGGCCCAGCGCACTTTTGCCGCCGTCGCCGCCGCCATTGCGCAGACCACACCCGTTATCATGGGCGTGCCGCGTGACCAGATGGCGCTGGCCAAAAGCGTGATGCCGGCTGGCGTGACGCTGGTGGAGATAGAAAGCGATGATGCCTGGGTGCGGGACACCGGGCCAACCGTGGTGCTGAACGAGGCCGGTGAACGCCGCGGCGTAGACTGGCAATTCAACGCCTGGGGCGGCGTGCTGGGCGGATTGTATGAAGACTGGCGCCGTGACGAGAAAGTCGCGGCGCAGGTGCTGGCGCATCATGGCGATGCGCGCTACGCCGCCCCGCTGATTCTGGAAGGCGGCTCCATCCACACCGACGGCGAAGGCACGTTGCTGACCACTGCCGAGTGCCTGCTGAACCCGAACCGCAATCCGCATCTGAGCAAAGCGCAGATTGAGCAACACCTGCGGGATTATCTCGGCGTGTCGGCGTTTATCTGGCTGGAAGAAGGTGTCTATAACGACGAAACCGACGGCCACATCGACAACATGTGCTGTTTTATCCGCCCCGGCGAAGTGGCGCTGCACTGGACGGACGACGAAGCCGACCCGCAGTACGCCCGCTCTCAGGCGGCGTATCAGGTGTTGTCGCAAGCGAAGGACGCACAAGGCCGGTCGCTGAAAATCTGGAAACTGCCGGCACCGGGCCCGCTGTACGCCACGCCGGAAGAAGCGGCGGGCGTGACCGAAGGCAACGCGATTGAACGTAACGCCGGGTCTCGGCTGGCGGGGTCGTACGTCAATTTCCTGATCAGCAATAAGCAGATTATTTATCCGCTGCTGGACGAACGCACCGACGGCGAGGCGCATACGCTGTTACAACAGATGTTCCCCGACTACCTGATAAGCGGCGTACCGGCACGCGAAATCCTGTTGGGCGGCGGCAACATCCACTGTATTACCCAGCAAATCCCGGCGGCACACCGCTAATCTCATCGCCGCCCCCTGCCGTATGATGGGGGCGGCGATGTTGCTTCAGTGTCTTCCAGACTGCGGTAAACCCGCCGTTTTAGCACCATACACCGTTAAGGGCGCTCTTTTCTGGATGAGCGGATATCATTGACCTTACTGGTTTCTGGTTTTTCTGTTCCCGGCACCGGTTCCCCTCTGCTTTCGATTTGTTACGCCAGTAATAGAGGGGGCATTTCGATACCGCGTGGTTGCTGGATTCTTGTTAATGCGTTTTTTCTACGGGCACGCCTATGTGTACACCGTCAAACAGAATGCAGGTCAATTTTTGATTATTTTTTTATCCGGTTTTTTGGCGTTAGATTCTAATTGCTTAATGCTTTTTTCTGGAACTGGCAGGTTCTCTGGCATAGTACCCCCTAGCTCTTTGATTGTTTGTCTTACTTTCCGTCCCACCTCAAAGTGAGTTTCATTAGCTTTTTGCTTTGATTTAACATTATCCCTGCGGAGCTTCTCTTCGGCCTGGGTTGCCCTGAACAGATTAGCGGCTAATTCAGTTGAGCCCATGTGATCAAGTATCTTCTGGCTCTTTTTAAGCCCTTTACGCTGATGTATGGCTTTCTGGTCTAATCCACCGTATAGCCCTTGATACCCGTGGTTCTGGAAGATTGCGAAGTCTAAAGTTGTTTCTACCCCAGCTTGCTGCGCTGCTTCAACTAACTGTTTATTATGTTCTTTCAGTTCGTTCCGGAGAAAAAGACGCTTTTCATCCTCACGGAGCCGCTTGAATGTCTCATCATCTGCCAGTTCCTGCCGTCTGGTCTGTATTGCAAAGTATGTTTGCCCTGCCGCTATTACCGGTTTTGTAGGATCTCCGTTTTGAACTACCAAGTAGCAAGCGTATCGAGAAAGCCTGATATCCTTTAACTCTCTTTGCGCACCTGAACCAATTTTGACCATACCGAGGACATCCTCGAAATGGTCATCAATATTGTGTCCGCTGTTTAGACATGCTTCTTTAGCTCGTTCTAAAACAGGGGTGAAATGTCGATACTCTGAGTAATCCAGCAGCTTTGCTAATTCTCTAGCTGACCAATATTCCGCCCCTTCGTCATCAACCTGCTTAATTTCCTCGAAAGGCTGGTGGTGTTCATTCATTGCTCACTCCATGTATCTGCATGATGTTCAAGGATGGTTGCTGTCATTGGTACTGCTGCTGGTTACCTTGCTCAATATCTCACATCATGATTGTTGCATGATAGAGCCATCCCACAATCAGGAGTCAGCCATGAGAATGTAGTGGGGTGATTAGGCATGGCACACCTCCTGAATCGGTAGGTAGTCGGCAAAAACAATAACGTAGTCAACCGGGAATTGTTCCTGTGCTTCACGTTCGTTAAACGCGACAATGTGAACAATGCTCTGCGATGAAATACCCAGCGCCGGAAAGCACCATGTAAATTGGCGGCGATGTTGCTCCAGCGTCTTCCGGACTGCTGTAAACCCGCCGTTTTAGCGCCATCCACCGTTAAGGGCGCTCTTTTCTGGATGAGCGGATATCATTGACCCGTTTGCGCTAACGCCAAAATCTCTGCCCGTTTTTCTGGCGGCATCTCCCAAAACGCCAGCATCAATTCAGCCAGTTGGCCATCTGCGGTATAGAAGAATGCCAGTGGGACATCAAGTGCGTCTGCGAGCTGCTGAGCGGTATCGATGCTACGCCTTTTTCATAGCGGTTAATACGGGTGCTTGCCACGAATTCATCAATTCCGGCAGCGATGCCGAGTTTTTTCTGTGACAAACCTTTTGCAAGCCGGGCTTGCTTAAGTCGTTGACTGAAAACATCGTGGCGTTGCTGGGAAGTATTCATGGCTACGATATTCGTAATCATGAGGGGTTTTAGATACTACGATTATCGTAGTTATGGTTGAGGCATTGTTTTATGCTGGTGTATGTAGACATACCTGTCTGCGAGTAGCCAATCTCACGCTGTATATCCAGAGCGGCATGGCCGTCTGCCCTTCTGCGGCCATGCCGCCTGTTATAAGGTTCTTTTCGGCAAATAGTAGACCTGGCATGCAATTGCATGCTAGTTTGTTCTCATGAATTGCTAAGCAAGATGGTTTGGATATGCCTTGGGACAGAAATATGAGTCGTAATGAACAACTTATGATCCAAGTTTTAGAGTCTGCCACGCAACCTCTTAATTTGACTGAGATAGTCGAAGCAATTAATGTTATCGATAATACAAGTCTAACAGGAAAAACTCCGGAAAAATCACTTTATTCGATAGTTTATAGACGTGAAAAGAGGAGAAGAGAAAAAGGTCAAACACCAATATTCACAGTAAATAAACGTGGTGGTACACAGTATTACTCAGTAAATAAAAAGGCTATGTAAAATGAGAGTGCCTCATGTAATTCCTTACCAAGGAAGTAAAAGAAAAATAGCAGGAGAAATCTTAAATAATATTAACTTTGAGGTGGAAGGACGATTTTTTGAGCCTTTTGCTGGTTCAGCTGCGATCACCTTATCTGCGGCGAGTCAGGAAATCGCGAATGGGTATGTCATAGGTGATAAATACGAACCACTAATTGATCTGTGGAAGGCTATCATTGATTCTCCTGAGAAAGTTTCTAATGAATATGAGAGTCTGTGGAATGCTCAGATTCATGATCCTAAGGCGTTCTTTTCTAAAATCCGCACTCAATTCAATCTTGATAACGATCCTGTTAAGTTTCTTTATTTAGTAGCTCGCTGTGTAAAAAATGCTATTAGGTTCAATGCACAGGGTGAATTCAATCAGTCTCCCGATAATCGGAGATTAGGAACAAAGCCAGATCGTGTAAGGACAGAAGTGGATAAAGCATCTCGATTATTGGCTGGAAAGGTTGAATTTCGCTCAGGTGATTTCATGGAAACACTCGAAGATGCAACATCTAATGATGTTATTTATATGGACCCACCTTGGCAAGGAACAAGTAATAAAAAAGATCCTCGGTACGCATACTTGTTAGACATGGAAAGTTTAATCGATGGACTTAACAATCTCAATCAACGCGGTATTCCTTATCTCCTATCATTTGACGGGACATGCGGAGATAGAGCTTATGGCAATGAACTGCCAATAGCCCTCGGACTCACAAGAATAGAGATTCATGCTGGCAGATCAAGCCAGGCAACTCTTTTAGGTAGAGATGATATTACTATTGAATCCCTGTACCTATCTCCAGCCCTAATTGAGCGGAGTGAGTTCAGCGCTAGGGGAAGCATCCAACTTAAAATGTTCGCCTAACCATTATAACGTTTGCGGATTATAGCCTTTATCATTTCTTGAGGAGAGAATCCAACACCAATACTCTCCTCATTTAGTTTATCAAACTCTTTAACTTCTTTTCCTTCCCAGGTTACATTTATGCTTCGCTGAGCGCGCATCGCAACATGTGTATAATTGTCAGGAGATGCCCAGTAACAGTTTCTGCAAATTTTTAGGTCAAAATGAACTTTTAGATTTTCACAATGTTCACAATCCCAAGACTTAGATCTCTGCAATGATTTTGACAGAAGCATAAAATCTTCTGGGTCACGCTCTCCAGCAATATCTCCGGAGATATAATATGGAACTCTATGGTCGATTTGTAACTCATCAGCAGGAAGAGGTTGTTTCGATATCGCACAAAATAGGCCATCACGTTCTATAAGCTTGCCTTTTAAAGAGATTGGAAAGTTTACTCTACCTCCAAATTTGTGCTTTTTAATATCTGATGCAGGACCAAATATATATTCAGCTATTGTTCTATTATCAGAACTCTTAATATTGCGAGTAACTAATGGAACTCCATTGTCCCGAACATCACCAACAGCTCGAGCCCCATGGACAAAACCCGCATTTCTAATTTGCTCAGAGTTTATGGAACCATACTCAACGATATGATTTATAACAAAAGCTGCCCGAGAGCTGCAAACTTTCAGTACATCCTCTATATAATTTTCAAGTTCTTTTTCCACAGCCCACAATCTCAGTATCAAAAAATAGCACTATGATAACCATATTCTGACACATACATCAATCTTGATGCTAAATAGCTATATGGGAACCTCTACGATGCAAATGTAATTTTGTACCACTCCTCAAAAAAATCGTCGTTCGATATGATACCTGTCCATTTTGGGCGCTGTTTTGCAATTAGTGGATCTATACCCGTCATACTTCAAGTTGCAGGTGCGTTGGCTTTCCTCGCTCACCCCAGTCACTTACTTGAGTAAGCTCCCGGGGATTCGCTGCGTCGCCGTCTTCCTGCAACTCGAATTATTTTGGGTATATAACCTGTCTCAATTCCCGCTTGAAAACTCCACTTCCGGCCTTGCATCGGCCAAGGTCATATCTGTGGGCTTGCCTAGTGTCATTTGCTTGCGCTTACATAACCTCAAAATACTTACCATTTGATGCATGTACAGCGATATATTGCTCACCACTTGGTTGAGCCAAGATGAAACATTCTGTATGGAATGTAAACACCCCGATAAGTCAGGGTGTTGTGATAAAAGGAAAGGCTGCAAGGGGTAATTACTCAATATTCTGAATCTGTTCCCGCATTTGCTCGATCAGTACTTTCAATTCGATGGCGGAGGCGGTGACGTCGGCGTTGATGGATTTGGAACCCAGCGTGTTCGACTCGCGGTTGAATTCTTGCATCATGAAGTCCAGACGGCGGCCGACGGCTTCCTGCTTGTTGAGGATTTTGTAGGTTTCCCGCACGTGGGCTTCGAGCCGGTCGAGTTCTTCGGCGACGTCGATGCGTTGCGCCATCAACACCAGCTCTTGTTCCAGCCGGTTGCCGTCGAGCTGCACTTGCGCCTCTTCCAGCTTGCTTTGCAGTTTTTCCCGCTGCCATTGCAGAATGTTCGGCATGTGAGCGCGGACTTTGGCGACCTCGGCGCTGACGCCGACCAGGCGCTGTTCAATCAGCGCTTTGAGCGCGTTGCCTTCGCTTTCGCGGGCGAGGATGAAGTCGTCCAGCGCGGCTTCCAGCGCCTGCATCAGTTCAGCGCTGATGACGTCCAGATCCTGCTCTTGTGCCGACATCACCCCCGGCCAGCGCAGGATGTCGAGCGGGTTGACTTCGCCTTCGTCGCTTTGCAGTTTCACCCAGTTCGCCGCCGCTACCAGCTGTTTAGCCAGTTGTTCGTTGAGGATGAGTTGCCCCTGTGCACGCGGGTCCAGCTCAAAACGCAGGCCGCATTCGATTTTGCCGCGAGTCAGGCGGTTGCGGATGCGTTCGCGGATTACCGGCTCTAAGCTTCGGAATTGTTCGGGTAAACGGATGTAGGTTTCCAGATAACGCTGGTTTACGGAGCGCAGCTCCCAGGCGGCGCTGCCCCATTCACCCTTGATTTCTCGCCGGGCGTAAGCGGTCATGCTACGAATCATCGGTGCATACCTGTTAAGAAGTGATGGGGTAATTATAACGGGCGGTTTGCCAAAAGCGACAGCGGTAACGGATTGACAAATCACGGCTTCCGGCCGAGCTGTGCGGCGGCCGGAAATCGGGTGACGGTATTTACGCCGCTTCCAGCAGCGGCTGGCACTGGCTGGCAAGCTCGCGGCATTTGCTTTTCAATACCTGCTTGAGTTGCAGGATCTCGCGGGATTGCGGGATATCGCGGCGGCTTATCAGCATCACCTCGAACGGCAACGGCTGGCTGATGGGCACGATTTTGAGCTGATCGGCGTAACGGCGGGCGGTAAACAAGTCGACGATGCCGGTACCGCCGCCTGCCAACACCATATCGGCGATCACCGAATAAGTCTTAATGTACAGCGACGCCGCCGGTGTGAGGCGACGGTCGCGCAGCGCACGGTGCACCACCTGGCCTAACGGGTCTTGCTGCTGCATCATCAGCAGGTTGTTGCGGCACAACCATTCCAGCGATACCGGCCCCTGTTGCGGGCTATCCTTCGGTAGAATCGCCACCATGCGCGACTGGCACAGCGGTTCGGCCAGCAAATCCGGCGGCACCTGCTGGCCGAACACCAGCGCCAGGTCGAGCTGCTGCTGCTGAATGTTCTGGCATAGCGTGCTGAAGTGCTCAGTCACCAGCTCGATGTTCATGAGCGGCACCTGCTGCTGAAACTCCACCATCGCCGGGGCGACGATCATCTGGCCGAAGGCGTGGGCGGCACCGAGCCGCATGGTTTCGCACTGACCCTGGCGAATGTTCTCGGTCAGGCGGGAAATCGCCTGCAACTGGCGGTAAAGCTGGTCTATCTCCGGCATCAGCCGTTGCCCTTCCACCGTGGGCACCAACCCTTGCGAACGCCGCTCGAACAGGGCGAACCCCAGTTGCTGTTCGGCATGATTCAACACCCGGCTGACGTTGGGCTGGGAAACGTTGAGTAGCCGTGCTGCGCCGCTGATGGTGCCGGCCTGAACGATCGCCTGAAAGACTTCGATGTGGCGTAAACGCATAACCTGAGTCCTGTTGTGTGGTGTGTTCCCGACCGGCTCCGTTGAGCGCGATCCAACGTATAAATAAGCAAGATCTACGCCATATTGTTGAAAATACCGCCGGATAGCGGCAAACCCGCGCCCGCCGGCTATTCTCCCCAAGTAGCTTCCAGTACCCGCAACCAGTTGCCGTAACAGATTTTCTCCAACAGAGTGCGCGAGTAGCCGCGTTCGGCCAACGCCTGCACCAAAATGGGGAAACCCGCCACGTCTTTCAGGTCGGCGGGGAGGGTGGTGCCGTCCAGATCGGAACCGAAACCGACGCCGTTTTCCCCCAATTTTTCCAGCAGATACTCCACATGACGTACGATCTCCTGCACCGTGGCGGATGGGTCTTTTTGGCCGTCGGCGCGCAGGAAGGCGGTGCCGAAATTGACGCCGACAAACCCGTTGCGCTCGCGGATCGCCGCCAACTGGCTGTCGGTCAGGTTGCGCGATTGGGCGCACAGCGCGTGCGCGTTGGAGTGGCTGGCCACCAGCGGCGCGTCGGAAACCGTCGCCGTTTGCCAGAATCCTTTTTCATCCATGTGGGAGAGGTCTACCAGAATGCGTTTGGCGTTGCAGGCGCGTACCAGCCGTAGCCCGGCTTCGGTCAGGCCGTCGCCGGTGTCCGGCGAAGAAGGAAAGCGGAAGGGCACCCCCTGACCGAAAAGATTTGGTCGGCTCCACAACGGCCCCAGGCTGCGCAGCCCGGCGGCGTAAAGAATATCCAGCAGGTCCAGTTCGGCATCCAGCATCTCGGCGCCTTCAATGTGCATTACCGCCGCCACCACACCTTCCGCCATACAGCGGCGAATCTCCGCTACCGTGCGGCATACCCGCAGTTGCCCGGCAGACTCCGCTTCAAGACGCAACAGGGTGGCCAGCATCCAGAAGCTGATGTCGCGCGCTTGCGCCAGGGTCGGTGTGGTTAATGAAACGTTGCTATCTGGTATGGATGTTGCATCGTTTCTGGGTGAGGGAACGTAGGTGGCGAACAGGCCGCCGGCGAATCCGCCCTGCCGGATCCGGGGCAGGTCAATATGACCTTGCGACGGACCATTGAGGAAGGCATCGGTCGGATTATCGCGATGAAGCCGCCACAGGCGTGATAGCACGTCGTTGTGACCATCAAAGACAGGGAGCGCGGCGTGATGTTCAAGCGGCTTGTCTGACACAGGCGAATCTGACATGGATGAAGTACCGATACTGGATTGAAAGAAAATGATTTTCTGAGATGGAACCTGACTTGCACCTTACTGGTGCAGATATTCAGGCGGAGAAATTTTGTTCACCGCATCACCATTTAAGCCAGCGCCCGCGATGTCTGTCAAGCCGCAGAAAGAAAAAAATATCTTCTATTCTATTTTAAAATCAGACACTTGGGGGATTAATGGTTACCAGAAGACGCTTTCTTGCCGGTTGTGCTACCGTGCCTGTCTTGTCCTGGCTTAATTTGAACACCGCGTTCGCCGATACGCCGCCATCGATGCTGGTGATGGCGATGCAGCTTGATAACATGACCAGTCTCGACCCGCAGGAAGGGTTTGAGGCGGTGGGAACCGAAATCATCGGTAACCTGTACCAACGTTTGGTGATGCCGAACCCGGCCAATCCGCAAGAGGTGATCGGCGATCTGGCCGCCAGTTGGGAAGTCGGCAACGACAGCAAAACCTTCACTTTCCATCTCAATCCGCAAGCCAAATTCGCCGACGGCACACCGGTGACCGCCGACGACGCCGCCTTCTCGTTACAACGTGCGGTTAAGCTGGATAAAAGCCCGGCGTTCATCATCAACCAGTTCGGTTTTACCAAAGACAACGTGGAGCAGCGCATTACCGCGCCGGATGAAAAAACGCTGGTGATAAGCCTCGACAAACCGGCGGCGGAAACCTTCCTGCTGTATTGCCTGTCGGCCCCGGTGGGCAGCATCGTACAGAAAAAAGCCGCGCTGGCTAACCAGCAAAATAACGATCTGGGTAACCAGTGGCTGAAGCAGAATAGCGCCGGTTCCGGCCCGTTCTCGCTGGTGAGCTGGAAAGCCAGCGAAAGTATTATCCTGCAGAAAAACGATCACTTCCCGGCGGATAACGCCTTTAAGCGCGTGCTGCTCAAGCACATTGTCGACCCGTCCGCCCAGTTGCTGATGCTGCAAAAAGGGGACGTAGATATCGCCCGCAACCTGACCACCGAGCAAATTCGCCCGCTGGTGAACGACGGCAACTACCATCTGGTGCGCCAGAGCATCGCCAGCGTGATGCTGTTGTCGTGCAACACCGCCAACGAGTTCCTGAAAAAGCCGCAGGTGTGGCAGGCCATTAAATGGGCGCTGGACTATGACGGCATTCAGAAAAATATTCTGCCGCTCACGCACAAAGTCCATCAGAGTTTCCTGCCGGGCGGCTTCCCGGCGGCGCTGGACGACACCCCGTTTCATCTGGATGTCGCCAAAGCCAAAGCGTTGCTGAAAGACGCCGGTTATCCGGATGGTTTCGACATTACGCTGGATCACTACTCCGCCCAGCCGTACCCGGATATCGCGCAGGCAGTCCAGACCCAATTGGGCGCCATCGGCATCCGGGTAAAACTGATTGCGGCGGAAAACCGTCAGGTACTGACCAAAATGCGCGCCCGCCAGCAGCAACTGGCGCTGACCGCGTGGGGCGCTGACTATTTTGACCCGAACTCCAACGCCGAAGCGTTTTGCATCAACACCGACAACAGCGACGGCGCCCGTAACCGCACGCTGGCGTGGCGCTGCAACTGGTCGGATGAAAAATTCAATCAGTTGACCGAACAGGCGCTGCATGAGCAGGACCCGGCCAAACGCATCGCACTGTATGAAACTCTGCAACGCAACCACCGCGAGCAGAGCCCATTCACGCTGATGATGCAGGATGAGAAAACGCTGGCTTGCCGCAAGAATCTCAGCGGCGTCACCATGACGGTGTTGAGCAAGGTGCCTTATCAGCAGGTGAAGAAAGCTTGATGCAGATACTGATTCGTTTTTGCAGTACGCTCGGCAGCCTGTTGTTGACCCTGTTGGGACTCTCGGTACTGACCTTCTTCATCGGTCGAATTATGCCGACCGACCCGGTGCTTGCCGCCGTCGGGGACAATGCGCCCCAGGCGGTGGTGGAACGGGTGCGTCAGGAAATGGGGCTGGATCAGCCCCTGTGGATACAGTACGGCCACTACCTGAACCAATTGCTGCACGGCGACTTGGGGCGCTCGGTGCTGACGTCTAACCCGGTCACCAGCGATATTGCCCGTTATTTTCCCGCTACGTTGGAACTGGCGACCGCCGCGATCATCGTCGCGGCGCTGGTCGGCATTCCGCTCGGGGTGTGGGCGGCGGTACGGCAGGGGCGCTGGGTCGATCAGGTGATTCGCGTCATCTGCCTGGCGGGCCATTCGCTGCCGGTGTTTGTGCTGGCGCTGCTCAGCCTGCTGGTGTTCTATGCGGTGCTGGGCATTGCGCCGGGGCCGGGGCGGCAGGACATCCTCTTTCAGGATATGGTGCCGCACGTTACCGGGTTGCTGACGGTGGACTCGCTGCTGGCCGGCGACTATGACGCGCTACGCGATGCGCTGGCGCACATGGTGCAGCCGGTGCTGATTCTGGCGTATTTCAGTATGGCCTACATCACCCGTATGACCCGTACCTTCATGCTTAACGCGCTCAGCGGCGAGTTCGTGATCACCGCCCGCGCCAAGGGGTTATCGTCCCGCCGGGTGGTCTGGCGGCACGCGTTCCCCACGGTGGCGGTACAGCTGGTTACCGTACTGGCGTTGACCTACGCCGGGTTGCTGGAAGGCGCGGTGGTGACGGAAAACGTCTTCTCCTGGCCGGGGTTGGGCCAATATCTCACCACCGCGCTGCTCAATGCAGACATGAACCCGGTGGTGGGCGCTACGTTGCTGGTCGGTGCGGTCTACGTGCTGCTAAACCTGCTGGCTGACATTTTCTATCGACTTTTGGATCCCCGCGTAACATGAGTTTTTTGGTCTCACGAGCCTGGTTGCTCGACGAAACGCCCGCCACGCGCCGTCAGGCGGTGTGGGGGCAGCATTACCGCCTGTGGCTGGGGTTTCGCGCCAATCCGCTGGCGGTGTTAGGGTTGATCATCATCGCCGTCGTGATGCTGCTGTCGCTGGCGGCACCCTGGCTGGCGCCCTACGACCCTGGCTTTCAGAATCTGTCCAATCGGCTGGCCGCGCCGTCTGCGGCGCACTTGTTGGGCACCGATGAACTGGGGCGCGATGTGTTCAGCCGTATCGTCTACGGCGGGCGCACCACGCTGGGTATGGTGCTTGCGGTGGTGGCGCTGACCGCGCCCATCGGCCTGCTGGTCGGCTGTATCGCCGGTTATGCCGGCGGTTGGCTGGATAAAATCCTGATGCGGTTGACCGACATCTTTCTGGCGTTCCCGCGGCTGGTGCTGGCACTGGCGTTTGTCGCGGCGCTGAAACCGGGGGTGGAAAGCGCCATTTTGGCGATCGCGCTGACCGCCTGGCCGCCGTATGCGCGGCTGGCGCGGGCGGAAACGCTGCAATTCCGCCATACCGATTTTATCGCCGCCTGCCGCCTGACCGGCGCCGCGCCGCTGCGCATTATTCTGCGCCACATTATGCCGCTGTGCGTGCCGAGCCTGATTGTGCGGGTAACGCTGGATATGAGCTCCATCATTATCACCGCCGCCAGCCTCGGGTTTCTCGGCATGGGCGCACAGCCGCCGTCGCCGGAGTGGGGCACGATGATAGCGACCGCGCGTCGTTTCCTGTTCAACGCCTGGTGGGTGCCGCTGGTGCCCTGTATCGCCATTTTTCTTACCTCGCTGGCCTTCAACTTTCTGGGCGACGGCCTGCGCGATGTGCTAGACCCGAAGGAGCGCTAAATGCTGGTGGAAATCGAGAACCTTCGTATCGCGTTCGCCAGCCGAACGGAAACGGTTGAGGCGGTACGCGGCGTTAGCTTCAACGTCGGCAAAGAGAAGTTTGCCATCGTTGGTGAAAGCGGTTCAGGCAAGTCGCTGACTGCCCGTAGCCTGATGCAGTTGCTACCGGGTAGCGCCCGCGTTCAGGCCGACAAACTGAGTTTTGACGGCATCGACCTGCGCGGCGCCAGCGAGAAAACGCTGCGGCAGATTCGCGGCAAGCGGGTCGGTTTTATTCTGCAAGACCCGAAGTATTCGCTGAATCCGGTGATGACTATCGGCCAACAGGTGGCGGAAGCCTGGCGCGAGCACAAAGGCGGTAGCCGCCGCGCCGCGATGGACGCCGCCATTGACTTGCTCAATCAGGTACGCATTCGCGACCCGCAGCGGGTGGCGAAATGTTATCCGCATGAGGTGTCGGGCGGCATGGGGCAACGGGTGATGATCGCCATGATGCTGGCGCCCGACCCGGAGTTGCTGATTGCCGATGAACCGACCTCGGCGCTGGACGCCACCGTGCAGGCGGAGATCCTGTGCCTGATCGACGATCTGGTATCGCAGCGCGGCATGGGGCTGATCCTGATCAGTCACGATCTACCGCTGGTGTCGCACTTTTGCGATCGCGTGGCGGTGATGTACGCCGGGCGGATCGTCGAAATGCTACAGGCCAGCGAGCTGCTACAGGCGCAGCATCCCTATACGCAGGGGCTGCTGGCTTGCCTGCCGTCGCTCAAACACCCGCGCGATCGGCTGCCGGTGCTGCAACGCGACCCGGCGTGGAGGAACACATGATGGGAGAGATGCATGATTAAGGTAGAAAACCTGCGCATCGCCTTTGGCGGCGTCGAGGTGGTGAAAGGGGTGTCCTTCGCGCTGGAGAGCGGCGACAGTTTCGGCATGGTGGGCGAAAGCGGTTCCGGTAAGTCCACCATTTTGCGTGCGCTGGCCGGGTTAAATACTCAGTGGCAGGGGCGCATCGAGTTTGGCGGCATGGCACAGCTGGCGCGGCGGGATCGCAGCTTTTTCCGCCAGGTGCAGATGGTATTTCAGGACCCATACGGATCGCTGCACCCGCGCCAGACCATCGATCGCATTTTGCATGAGCCGCTGTTGGTGCACCGCTTCGATCGTGCCGAACAGCGCATTACCCGAGCGCTGGAGGAAGTCGGCCTGCCCGCTGCGGCGCGCTTTCGCTTTCCCCATCAGCTTTCCGGCGGCCAGCGCCAGCGGGTGGCGATTGCCCGTGCGCTGATCGCCGAACCGGAAGTGCTGCTGCTGGATGAACCGACCTCGGCGCTGGATGTGTCGGTGCAGGCGGAAATTCTCAACCTGCTGACGGACCTACGCCAGGCGCGTCGGCTCACCTATATCATGGTCAGCCATAATCTGGCGGTGGTGTCGCATCTATGCCGGCGCGTCGGCGTGATGCAGCAGGGTGAAATGGTGGAACAGCTCAGCGTGGAGGATTTGCGGGTGCGCAACCTGCATCACCCTCACACCGCGGAACTGTACGATTTAAGCATGACGCTGGAGGAACCGGCATGACGTTACACTGGCAACGCGCCATTGATGAGGCGCGTGCGATCGCGCAATCCTGGCATCAACCCGGCGAACCGGGCGGCGCCATTACGCTGTTTGACGGCGAGCAGATCCGCGCCGCCTGTTGCGGCGGGCTGGCGGATTTGGCGCAGAATACCCCATTCACCCCCCAGAGTGTGGTGCGGTTCGCTTCGGTCACCAAGCATTTGTTCGCCTCGCTGGTGACGGGAGTCGCCGGTCAGGCGCTGGCGTTGACCGACCGTCTCGAGCAACATCTGCCGCAACTGACCGGCGAAAACGGCAAGGTGACGGTCGGGCAGGCGCTGGACATGACCTCCGGCCTGCCGGATGTGCGCGAAAGTCTGTCGCTGCTGGGGTTGTCGGTGTACAACGCCACCTCGGCCGACAGCCTGCTGGCGTTTCTGGCGGACAACGGCGAGCTGAACTACCCGGCGGGCAGCGAGATCTCCTATACCAACACCGGTTACCGGCTGGTGGAAGAAGCGCTGAAAGCCAAAGGCATTTACTTTGCCGACCTGCTGTACCGGCATATCAACCAGCCGCTGGGGATTGCCCTCAGCGCGCCGGAAACCTGGTTTGATATCGTCCCCGGATTGGTGCCGGGCTATTGGCCATCGCCGCAGGGCTGGCAGTTATCCTGCGCCGGGCTGCATCTGTCTACCTCCGGCTGCGTCACCGGCAGCGTGCATGACCTGACCGTCTGGCTGCAAGCGCTGCTGATGAATCAGGGGCCGGGCGAAGGCGTGTTGGCGCGCTTGTCCCAGCCGCGTTACCTGTGTGACGGCCGCGCCACCGGTTATGGGCTGGGCGTGGCGCACAGCCGCCTCGGCGATGCGCTGCTGGTGGGGCACGGCGGCTCTCATGCGGGTTATAAGAGCTATTTCCTGCTCGACCCGGTATCACAAGCGGGGGTGGCGCTGGTCGCCAACCGGGAAGATGTCGCCACTTACGACAGCGCGCTGCGGGTGATGTCCGCCTTGCTGGACCAGCCGCTGCCGGCGCGCGGGCATGATCTGACGCCGGGGCTGTACGCGGCGGAGCAGGGCGGCCACTGGCTGGAGGTGAAAGGGCCGGGCGCCTGCTGGCTGGGCGCGACCGAAACCCTGTACTACGGCGAGGAACCGGGCGTGGCGGTGTCGTTGTCCAGCCATCTGCCGATGACGCTTAGGCAGAATGGTATGACTATCGAAGGGGAAGTCGGCTACGCGCCATGCCGCTTTCTGCCGGTGGAAGCCGACGATAGCGTGGCGCGGCTGCAAGGCCGCTGGCACTGGCCGGACACCCGCAGCGAACTGGTGATTGACGGCGATCGTATCGTGATGGGCCTCGGCCCGGCGGCGATCGCCGGTTCTCTGCAACCGCTCGGCAATGGCCGCGCGGTTGCTACCGTGCAAGACGGGCCGTGGGAAAAACGCTTCTCGCTGTTGATACAAGACGGCTACCTGACATTGTTACTGAATCGCAGCCGGGTAGTGCGGTATCTGCGTGAGTGAGTGTGAGGTGGCTCCGGTTGATTTTGGCTATCAAGGCGCCTACTTGCGACGACCCACCTTATCTGCAAAGTGTGGATTGATGCCTGACAGCAAAAGAGATATCTCTTCCACTGTCAGGCTAATGATTAGCACATTAAAGCAATGTCCACAGGTTACATAATCACCTGCATATCCGTTTCGGGCTATTTAGGGTAGAGATGCTCAGTAACCTTTTTCCGAATCCATTGCCTGGTACTTCAATAAACCGATATGTTACCGCTGACATTAAGGTAACAATCACAGTGACTACCACCAGCAATAAATATGGATTTTCGAACACATGACGTAGTTTCGATATTAAGAAGAAACCCAAACTTACATGCAATAAGTAGAGCGAATAGGTAACGTTAGACAAGACACATACCATGCGGGTTACCATATTTTCATGGGGGAAATATTTTTGAGAAAGAAGACATAGCCCAAAAAATAAAAAAACGATTAATTGTGTTAGCATATTAATGTCTTGAGAAAGATGAATTCCCAGTTTATTAATACATAAATACCGATAGATATTATAAACGATGAGCGTTAAAAGTAGTGTTACTGCACTCACCAGACGCCTTTCTGAATGATTGATTATTATCCATAATGCCGAGCCGCATAACATAAAAATCATAAAACAAAAGTCATGAATTATTGCATTCGTTACTACCATAGCTTGCGGTGAGGTAGTATAGATTCCGTCCTTCACCAACCCAGCTTGCAATGCTAATAGCACAAGCATTACCGCTGAGGCACATAAAATTTTTGTGCAGTTAAGCCGCCCCATAAATGTGATTAATAGGTAGAATTTGAACTCAATTAACAACGTCCAGACAACCCCTAATGTCAGGGGATGATTTATAAACTGATTAGTTAGCATCATTGTTGAT
The DNA here is from genome assembly GCF_007210685.1 of Dickeya sp. ws52. NCBI lineage: Bacteria > Pseudomonadati > Pseudomonadota > Gammaproteobacteria > Enterobacterales > Pectobacteriaceae > Dickeya > Dickeya sp. ws52. The sequence goes on along the minus strand of NZ_SZVX01000015.1, from coordinate 45,537 downwards.
AGAACATTACTGATATTCAGTGAAGAGCGTTCGCCAAATTGGTATTGAATAACTGCGGCGACTATCACGGCAACAATAAGCATTGGGAAAATACGAAAAAAACGATTGATGAGAAATTGCTTTCGCGAATACCTGGATAACATTGGTGGGACAACCCATCCACTAATCAGAAAAAATAATGCAACTCCCCAAATTGCCGTTGCTGTTCTCCCGTGCTCCAGCAGATATATGTCGAACATCCATAGTGACTGGCTAGATTTATCTAACAGAGGGAGTGCTTCTGTACTTTCAACCCAAATTCGAGATGTATCATTAAATGTACCGCTCAGCACAAAATGGCCAAATAGCACGAAATAGGCGGCCATCAGGCGGGCTAAGTCTAAACTATATTGTCTTTTCATTATTGTAGATATGTCTTGTGAGTCATGTTGTGTGTTTGCCCTTGAGGTGATGAGTCAGGCGAGTTTTGAACTGAACATCACCTATCAGCGGCCAGTTATAGACGTCGGTTTTTGCATGCACCGTATTTCGAGGAGTACTACATTACCAGAATCATCTTCTGTGTAGTATCGCTCTATTGGCGACGACCTGGAGGGCCTTCCGTGAACAAAAGTGCGATATGGCGTTGAAAAACGAGATAGCCTGTTCATTGGCAGAACAGGCGTGAAAGCCATGCGGTAGCATGGGGGAATGCCCTGTGGGTGTGGCAATGGCGTTACATCAATCATTTCTGCTGGAGGCGATACCCCTCAGACCGAGTGAGGCGGTAGGTGTACCTGGTGCCTGGAGTATGAAAGCATCCGATGGACCGACTTCAATCTCACAGATCTCAAGACCGAGCTGGCGAGCATCGCCTGGGGTGGTCATGGTAATCGTTTCGGCACAGTCAATCGTCAGCCGTAGAATGTCGTTAGCGTGGTTGAGTTCCTGCTGTGGTATGACGGCGTCAAATACCACAACGAACGTGCTTTCTGACCATCGATGCAAGGGGGCTGCGTAATCATCAACTTTCAAGGTGAGCTCATCAACCTGGCGTGTCGACAGTATGTTGGTAACTCTAAACCGTACCAGAATATCCCGGTCTTTCCTGAATGGAATATCGATGGTTGCCGTTGGAGTCGGGCCAATCCAGCGGCTGAACTTGCGTTCATTCCGTTCACGGCAGTGCCACCCTGTGCCGTTTAATGGTTGTGACATGTCCACAACCGCCCAGCCTGCCGGGCGAATCAACGCCTTGTGATAGTTGTCTTCAGCTGCGTTCGCAAAATCCATGCCATAGGTCGCCTGGAATCGTGCCATTTGCTCGTCGTAAAGTTCACGAGCAATAGCAACGATTTCCTGGTCGAGATCAATTCGCTGGTTAGCCGCGGCCACCGCTTCTTCGCTTAATTTCGGCTTTTGCTGTTTACTGGCGTGGATATTTAGCGGCTGCGGTTGGTCTGGAGGGAGCGACAGCCACAATTGTAGTGCAGATAACGAGCGCTCAAAATCTTCCTGAAAGCCGATAAAAGACAAGGAACGTAGCGTTTCTTCGGCACGTTTTCGGATGAAGGCTCGAAAATCCTTACTATCGAGGGAATCTGTTCGCCAGGCTTCCAAGTACTCTCTGGGGGCGCAGGCCAGATGGCGACTGATCCGGTTCCAGTTAAGGTATTGGCATTGTGGGTGGTTGGAAGAAAAGAATAATGCCGGGTTATTTTGTGCCAGATCACGGATCAGTATGCCATCGGGGAAATGGGTTGCTTCTTCGTCTGTCCAGCGGTGTACCATCCACCAATTAGAGACCAGTCTGTCCAGCGGATTGCGTAGAAAGCACAATGTTGCGGCATTCGATATGTGATTTGGCCAAATTCGGCTACCGAATGGTTCATGAATAAAACGCGCCCGTGCCAGCTGATTTGGGTCAAGCTCTATATCACCGGCGCCCATCCAATCGGCGTGTTCTTCTAAATAAATACACTCATCGGACGGAAAAAAGTTTTGCAGATACTTTAGCAGCGATGTGCCTGCACATTTATCAATATGATGAAAAACAATACGAGTCATGCCTGACCTTTACTTTCTTGCAGTAACGTAGTTGTATGAATTGTATACTAATAATGTACTTGGTAATAGTGTGTGTTAGTCATTAATTGTGAGCGTTCAAGATGTCTACGCAGTTGAACCGCCGCCTACATCGATGGCGTAATCGACCGGTTACCAGAATATGTGGATAATTATCGCAACCGGTCACTGATCGCGTTAATCCCGATAAATCCCCACCACGGCTTCCTCGCCGACGTAACCGTAGCCGCGGTACATGCCTTCGCTGTTAAACGGCAAGGCAATATTACCCTGATGGTCAACGGCGATCAGCCCGCCGCTGCCGCCCAGCGTCAGCACTTTTTCCATCACGACGGTATCGGCGGCTTGCGACAGCGGCAGGTTACCGTATTCCATCCGCGCTGAGACGTCGTAGGCCGCGACGGTGCGCATGAATACTTCGCCGGTGCCGGTGCAGGAGACGGCGACGGTGCGGTTGTTGGCGTAACAGCCTGCGCCGATGATTGGCGAGTCGCCCACACGTCCGGCACGTTTGTTGGTCATGCCGCCGGTGGAGGTCGCCGCCGCCAGATTACCGGCGGCATCCAGCGCGACCGCGCCGACGGTGCCGAATTTGCGATCCGGATCGAGCGGATCACCGCCTTGCGTCTGGCGCTCGCCGTCGTGATCCAGCAGGATCTTGCCGTCGCCCGCCTGTGCTTTCAGCAACTGCTGGTAGCGCTCGTCGGTGGAGAAAAAATCCGGTTCGACCATCTCCAGACCCTGTTCGCGGGCGAACGCTTCGGCGCCGTCGGCGGTGAACATCACGTGCGGGCTGCGCTCCAGTACCGCGCGGGCCGCCAGAATCGGGTTGCGGATGTGATTCACCCCGGCGATGGCGCCGGCTTCCAGCGAACGGCCGTCCATGATGCTGGCGTCCAGTTCGTGGGTGCCGAGATGGGTAAACACCGCCCCTTTACCTGCATTGAATAGCGGGCACTCTTCCAGCAGGCGCACCGCCTCGGTAACCGCATCCAGCGCGCTGCCGTTGGCCGCCAGGATTGCCTGCCCGCGAGCGACAATCTCTTGTAACGCGGCGCGATAGCGCTGTTCTTTTTCACTGTCCATCGCGGTGCGGCTCAGCGCGCCTGCGCCGCCATGAATCACAATGACCGGTTTCATCTTGGATGTGCTTCCTTCTGTTCGGGGCGGTTAGTTCTGCGTGGTCGCCAGATAGGAAAAGGCACCCAGCAGGCTGACGATCGGCGCGATGGTCGGAGACTGATAACCCACGGTGATCGCGTCTTTGCGAACAACGCCGGGGATCAGGCAGAACAAGTCGGCCAGTACCGGTTTGGCGACCATCAGTTCCAGTTCATACGGCGGCTGCAAACGGCTGGTGGTTTCTTTATGCGCCTTTTGTACCGCCTGGGTCGCCGCCAGCCGGATGGCGTTGCGCGCCGCTTCCGGGCTCAGCGACTCTGCCGCGGTCTGGGAAATGGCGCGTTTCACGCAGGCGTAGTCGGCGGCCGGGTAGTAGCGGTTGATCCAGCTTTGCAGCGTGTCGTCGCCGCTCACCAGCCACAGCGGGGTGTTCAGTTCGGCACCGGCGGCGGCGTAGATATCGCTTTCACCCATCACTTCGCCGTTGATGCGCACCCGGTAGAACGCCCGGCCGTTGATGGTGTGCGCCAGCACGCCGTGTTCGCCGGCGGCGCTGTGGTAACCGATGAACATCAGGCCATCGAACTGTTGCTGTTGCAAGCCCTCCACCATCGACAGGCCGCGTGGTTTGCCTTGCACCAGCCGGGCGCGCGGGTCGATATTTTCAGCACGCAGGTTAGTCATGGCGGCATGGCTGTCGGCGACCACCACCTCACTGGCGCCGCCGGCGAATGCGCCTTCGATAGCGGCGTTCACTTCCTGCTCCATCAGCCCGCGGGCGATTTGGTATTCCGGCGTGCCGGGGCTGCATTGTTCCGGGCGCATCACGCCCGCGATGCCTTCGATATCCGCAGAAATAAATACTTTCATGTCAGCGTCCTTATCGCCCGTTATCAGGCGGTTATGCGAAATCTTGTGCCAGACGGTCCAGCACCTGCGTCAGGGCCGGGCGATGGTGGCCGCGAAAACCGGTGACGGCCTCGGCCTGCAATAATGCATCCAGCACCGCGTGTTCGGTGGCGTCGGCCGCCGCGTTGAGCAGCGGTTCCAGTTGTGCGTCTTCCGGTGGTTGCGGCGTGGGTTGGGTGGAGAACGCTACCGCGATATCGCCGGAGCCGTGTCCCCAATAACTCCCGAGCCGCCCGAGTCCGGCACCGGCGCGGCGGGCGATGCGGGTCAACTGGCGGGCGTCGAGCGCGGCGTCGGTGGCCATAATAATAATGATGGAACCGGCATCCTGCTGGGGCGTCAGTTCCGGCAGCAGGGGAGCGATGGCTTCGCCGACTTGCACGCCGTCCAGCGTCAGGGCCGGCAACGTGCCGAAATTAGCCAGCACCAGTACGCCGAGGGTGGCGTTCAGTTCCCCAATCCGCCGGGAGGCGGTGCCGATGCCGCCTTTGAGCGCGAAGCAGCTCATGCCGCGCCCGGCACCGACGCTGCCGCGGGCGAAATCCGCCGTGGCGTTATCCAATGCCACGCGCGCCATCGCTTCGGTCACCGCCAGCGCCTGAATATCATTGAGCCAGCCGTCGTTGCACTCCAGCGCCAGCGGATTGACGGTCGGCAAACGGCGGCCCAGCTCCGGATTGCGGTTGATAGCATCGCGCACCAGCGTAGTAAACAGTGTGCCGACCGACAGGGTATTGCTGAGCAGAATCGGCGTCTGCAATCGCCCCAGCTCTTCAATTTGCACCAGCCCCACCGGTTTGGCGAAGCCGTTGAGCACCGCTGCGCCACAGGGCAACGGTTGTGTGAACAGGTTGTCGCTGTTCGGCACGATGGCGGTGACGCCGGTCTGAATTTCGCCGTGCGCCAGCGTATGGTGGCCGACCCGCACGCCGGGTACGTCGCTCAGGCGATTATGCGGGCCGCAAGGCAGCCGCGGCGTGCCGAGCTGCCGTTCAGTGCGCCAGCGTTGCAGCAGCGGCGCCAGCCGTGCCTGTTGATAAGGTGTCATGGTCTCTTCGCTTAGCTTTTCAGTTTCGGGTCCAGCGTGTCGCGCAGCGCATCACCCAGCAGGTTGAACGCCAGCACGGTGCAGAAGATAGCCAGACCGGGGAACACGCTGACGTGCCATTGCCCTGCCATCATCATGCTGCGGCTCATCGCCAGAATGTTGCCCCATTCCGGCACGTCCGGTTCCGGCCCCAGACCGATGAAACTCAGGCCGGCGGCGGTCAGGATACTGGTGCCGATGCGCATGGTGAAATAGACAATCACGTTCGACAGGGTGCCCGGCAGAATATGGCGCAGCAGGATCACCCGGTCCGGCGCACCGGCGCAGCGGACTGCCTCGACGTAGGCCGCCTGCTTGAGCGACAGCGTGGAGGCGCGCACGATACGGGCGAACACCGGCACGCTGAACACCGCTACCGCGATAATCACGTTATTCAGGCCTGGGCCGAGGATCGCGACGACCGCGATCGCCAGCAACATGCCGGGGAAAGCGAACAAGACGTCGCAGCCGCGCATGATCAGCATATCGATGCTGCGGCCATAATAGCCCGCCAGTAAGCCGAGGGCGATGCCTGCCAGCATACCCAGCGTGACCGAAACGATGCCGATGTAGAGTGAAATACGCGCGCCGTAAATAATGCGGCTCATCACGTCGCGGCCCAGATCGTCGGCGCCCATCCAGTGGTCGGCGGAAGGCGCTGCGCCGAGCGCCATCCAGTCCGGCTCCATCGGGTTCCAGGGCGCCAGCCAAGGGGCGAGCGCCGCAATCAACACCAGCAGCAGGACAAAACCGCCGGAGACCAGCGCCATCGGGTTGCGGATGAACGCATGTAGAAAATCGCGCCACGGCGAACGAATCGCGTTGTCGTTCAGGGCGGAAGAGGTCGCCGCGGTCGGCTCTTGAGAAGTGTTCATCGCAGCTCCTAACGCAGACGAATGGCCGGGTTCACTACCGCGTACAGCAGGTCGACCAGCAGATTGATCAGGATAAATTCAAACACGAACAGCATCACCAGCGCCTGAATCACCGGCTGATCCTGCGTTTTGATGGACTCTATCAACAACCAGCCGAGCCCCGGCCAGTTGAATACGCTTTCCACCACAATCGAACCGCCGAGCAGAAAACCGAACTGCAACCCGAGCATGGTGATCACCGGTATCAGCGCGTTGCGCATCACATGCTTCCAGACGATCAGCCGCTGGCGTAGCCCTTTGGCGCGGGCGGTGCGCACATAATCTTCCTGCATCACTTCCAGAAACGCCGAACGGGTGAAGCGCGCCATCACGGCGGCCACCGAGGCACCCAGCGTCAGCGCCGGCAGAATGATGTCGGTCGGTTTGTTGTAGCCGCTGACCGAGAACACGCCGAACGGCATGGCGACGAACTGGATCAACAGCAGGCCGAGCCAAAACGGCGGCATCGAAATGCCGCCTACCGCCAGGCTCATTAGCGACCAGTCCTGCCATTTGCCGCGTTTGAGCGCGGCAAACACGCCGATCAGCAACCCGAGGATCACCGACCAGGCGAAACCGGCCAGCGCCAGCCATAACGTCGGCAGAAAACTTTTTTGGATGACGGTCAGCACCGGCTGCTGGGTACGGTAGGTGATGCCGAGATCACCGTGCACCAGCCCATCCAGCCAGTTGAGGTACTGCTGCGGCAGCGGATCGTTCAACCCCAAACGCTCACGGGCGGCTTCCACCGCCTCGATGGGGGCGTCGGGGCCGGCGTAGATCCGCGCCGGGTCACCCGGTAACAGCTTGATAAAACCGAACACCAACAGGGAGATCACCAGCAAAACCGGGATCATTTCCAGCAAACGTCGGACGATATAAGCAAACATGGCGATCCCCTGTACGATTACTTGAACTCAGCCTGATCGAAGATCAGCGAACCGTCCGCCAGCATATAAACGCCGGACAGATTCTTCACTTTGCCCACCAGGTTGTCCGGCACGCCCAGGAACACCATCGGCGCGTCTTTCCAGATCAGTTTCTGAGCATCGGCGTACGCGGCGGCGCGTTTGTCGCTATCTGGGGTCGCCAGGCCGGCCATGATGGCTTTGTCCACATCCGGGTTGCTGTAGTAAGAGACGTTGTAGGCTTTCGGCACCCAGGATTCGGTGGCGAACAGCGGGCGTAATGCCCAGTCGGCATCACCGGTGGATGGCGACCAGCCGCCGTAGTACAGGTCGAACTCGGCCTGTTTCGGGTCTTTCACGCCGAACAGTTTTTCGTTGCGTGCGCCGGAGTCCATCGGGGTGACGGTGACTTTGATGCCGACCTGCTCCAACTGCTGCTTGAAGAACTGGGCGCTGCGGATATAGTCCGTGCGGTTGGTGGTCCACAGTTTCAGCTCCAGCCCGTTCTCATAACCGGCTTCTTTCAACAACTCTTTCGCTTTGGCCGGGCTGTAGCTGTAGTTCGGTTCGCTCTGGCTGGCGAAGAACTGCACGCGCGGCGCCATGACCGACGCGGCAGGCAGGCCCATGCCGGCGAAGCCGACTTTCAGCCAGATGGTGCGGTTGATGGCGTAGTTCAGCGCCTGACGTACCCGCACATCGCTCAGCGGGCCGTGCTGGGTATTGATGGCCATATAAAACAGATAGATGCTCGGGTCGCGCTGGATAGCCAGCTTGGCGTCGTCTTCAACGGTTTTGATCAGATCGGACGGCAGCGGGTAGATAGCGTCGGACTGGCCGGATTTCAGCGCCGCGACGCGGGTGGCGTCTTCCGGCGACGGGTAGAAGGTTACGCTGTCGACTTTCGGCCAGCCTTTCTGCCAGTAGTTGTCGTATTTCACCAGCTTGACGTCTTTACCCTGCTGCCATTCGGTGAACTTGAACGGACCGGTGCCGACCGGATGCACGCGCAGTTGGGTTTCGTCCGGGTACTGTTTCAGCGCCGTCGGGCTGTGCATCACCGCCGACGGGTGCGCCAGCGTGTTGACAAAAGCGCCGAACGATTTATTCAGCTCGATTTTGACCTGCGTCGGCGACACCACCGTCACGTTCTTGATCATATTGAACAGGCTGTTGCGCTTGAGCCCTTTGGTCTGGTCGGCCAGACGGTCAAGGTTGGCTTTTACCGCCTCGGCGTTGAACGGCGTGCCGTCCTGAAAGGTGATGCCTTCGCGCAGCGTGATGGTGAACTCGGTGGCGTCGGCGTTGCCGGTGTAGCCGGTAGCCAGCCGCGGCACCAGTTTCATCTGGTTGTCGAACTGGAACAGCCGCTCGAAGATCCCGCTCTGGATGGAGTAGCTCAGGGTATCCGAGGTGTCGTGCGGGTCCAGCCCGGTGATATCGGCATAGATGGAAATGCGCAGATCCTGCGCCTGAGCCGCAGCGGCCAGACACAATGACAGCCCAAGAGCGACGGCGGAACGGCGTGAAGTTACTGCGGATAGTAACGGTTTCATGGTGTCTCCTGTAAATGGTGTGTGTTGCTGGTTGTGTTGCTGCTTTGTATTAACTCTTTGTTTTTATTTTTTTTATGTTATCCGCCCGTGTCGGGCGGCTTGTTATCGCTCACGGTGACGTGAGGTGTCCCCTGGTGTTGGACGATGCTACGGTTTACTACTGACTACGGTTCACTACTGGCTACAGTTCACTACTGAGTACGGTTCACGACTGACGACGGTTTACTGCTGCTGATGGATGGCTCAAGCCCGGCTTCGCTCACCCAATGGTGCGGAGCGACTTCGCGGTAACGGGCTTTTTCCACCACCTCGTTCGCCTTGCGCAGCGGCGAGGGGATTTCGCTGTCGTCCAGCTCGCGTGCGTAGCGGCGGCTTGGATCGGCTATCGGCACCGAGGCCAGCAGGCGTCGGGTATACGGATGTTGGGGGTTGTTGAACACCGACTGGCGCGGGCCGATTTCTACAATCTGCCCGAGGTACATCACCGCCACGCGGTTGGCGATGCGTTCCACCACCGCCATATCGTGGGAGATAAAAATCCACGACACGCCGGTTTTCTGCTGTAAATCCATCATCAGGTTGACCACCTGCGCCTGAATCGACACATCGAGCGCCGACACCGCTTCGTCGGCGATGATCACCTGCGGTTGCAACGCCATAGCACGGGCGATGGCGATACGTTGGCGCTGGCCGCCGGAAAATTCGTGCGGGTAGCGTTGCGCGTGCTCCGGTTGCAGGCCGACGTTTTTCAGCAGCGCCTGCACCTGTGGCGTGGCGTCTTCCAGAGATTTCACCAGCCCGTGCAGCAACAGCGGCTCGGCGATGGTGAAACCGACGGTCAGACGCGGGTTGAGCGAGGCGTACGGGTCCTGAAACACCATCTGCATTTTGCGGCGCAACGGCTGGAAGTCGCGGTCGCGCAGGCCGGCTATCTCTTGCCCGTCGAACAGCAGGCTGTCGCTTTGGCTTTCTACCAGGCGCAGCAATGCCCGCCCGGTGGTGGATTTGCCGCAACCGGATTCGCCGACAATCGCCAGCGTTTCCCCCGGCCACACGGCAAAGTCTATCTGCTCTACCGCATGGACCCGATGGGTAACGGAAGAGAAAATACCGCTGCGTATCGGGTAATAGACTTTCAGGCCACGGATATCGAGCAGCGGCGGCGCATCGTAACGCGCGGTCATCTGGTGCGGTTCCGCGGTTGTGCTTTGCTGCCCGAGCAGCGGGAAGCGCTTAGGCCAGGCGCTGTCGCGCATGTCGCCCAGGCGCGGCACCGCCGCCAGCAGCGCTTTGGTGTAGTCGTGCTGTGGGCGGTTGAAAATATCCTCGACCGTGCCTTGCTCCACCACCTCGCCGCGGTACATCACCACCACGCGGTCGGCGATTTCCGCCACCACGCCCATATCGTGGGTAATGAACAACACCGACATGTTGCTCTGGCGTTGCAGGTCGCGCAGGATTTGCAGAATGCGCGCCTGTACCGTCACATCCAGCGCGGTGGTGGGTTCGTCGGCGATCAGCAACTGTGGGTCGCACGCCAGCGCCTGGGCTATCATCACCCGTTGGCGCATACCGCCGGATAACGAATGCGGATAGCTGTTCATTACCCGGTCGATGTCGGCGATGCGTACCTTGCGCAGCAACTCGCGCGCCTTGCGGTCGGCGCCGGCGGCGTCGCACATCTGGTGGTCCAGCAGCGCTTCGGTGAGCTGGTCGCCCACTTTCAGCACCGGGTTGAGCGAGGTCATCGGCTCCTGAAAGATCATCGCCATGTCGCGGCCGCGTAGCCGGCGGCGAGCATCGTCTTTCATCGCCAGCAGGTCGTGGCGGCGGCCGGCGCTATCGGTAAAGCGGATACCGCCGCGCTCAATGCGGGCGGATGCGGCCAACAGCCCCATCACGGTGAGAGACGTGACCGACTTGCCGGAACCACTCTCTCCGACCACGGCGACCACTTCCCCTTTATTAAGGCTGAAAGAGACGCCTTTGAGCGCCAAATGCGTACCGGAGCGGCCGCTGAAGCTAACGCTCAGGTCATCGATCTCCAGCACCGGTTGCGGCGCCGGGGCGGACGCTATCGCAGCAGGGATTGCGGTTGAGAGGGTATCCGTCATCGTCACTCCGGTAGGTTCTGTCACAGCCAGATGCGGCCAAGGTTATACGTCAGGTACGGCGAGCTGTCGGCGGCCAGCCAGATCGGGCCGTCCAGATCCACATGTTCGGCCGCCAGCGCCGCCGGCATGGCCGCTTCCATCGCCAGCGAGGAACCCAGCATACAGCCCACCATGATGCGCAGGCCGTACTGGCGTGCTTGTGCCACCATCGCCAGCGCTTCGGTCAGCCCGCCGCACTTGTCCAGCTTGATGTTGATCATCTCGTAACGGTCACTCAGGGCGGCGATGTCGCCACGGTGATGACAGCTTTCGTCGGCGCACACCGCAATGGCGTGTTCAAACGTCGCCAGTTCGCCGTCCTGCCCGGCGGGCAGCGGCTGTTCCACCATCGCGATGCGATGCGCGGCCAATTGGCGCAGTAGCGGTTCCAGCTCCAGCCCGCTCCAGGCTTCGTTGGCATCGACAATCAGCGTCACGTTGGGCGCGGACTGACGAATCGCCGCCACTTTTTCCAGAATCTGGTTTCGGTCGAGCTTGATTTTCAGCAGCAGCGCACCGCGGGAAACCGCGTCTTTGGCGGCGTTCGCCATGTTTTCCACGCTGTCGAGGCTCAGGGTTTCAGCGGTGACGATCGACTGCGGCGGCACGATGGCGAGGTGCTGCCACAGCGTTTGTCGGGCGAGCGCGGCGTTCAGCCGCCACAGGGCGCAGTCCAGCGCGTTGCGGGCCGAACCGGGCGGCAGCAACCGCTGCAACGCGTCCAGACCGACGCCGTTCTCCACCACCCGACGCACGGTTTCCAACTGACGGGCTACGCTGTCGGCGGTTTCCTGATAGTGCGCAGTCGGGGTGCATTCCCCCCGGCCGATAAAGCCGCGCTCTTCCAGCGTTACCCGCACCACGGTGACGGCGGTACGCGTGCCGCGGGAAATGGCGAACGGACGGGCCAGCGGCAGCTCCACGGTTTCAATTTGCATCTGTCGCATAGGGTTATCCCCGGGTTTTCAGCAGCGTCGCAATGTCATCGATACCGAAGCGGATCGGGTCGGTGGCGGGCACGCCGAAGCGTTCGTTCAGGCCACGGCAGTACTCACGCGCTTCCTGTTCGCCATAGTTGGAGGTGTTGATGGCGAAGCCCGCCAGTTGCACATCCGGGTTGGTTACACGGGCGGCGCGCAGGCAGGCGTCCACGCAGTCGTCTAATTCCACCATCGGTTGATGGGGCAGGTGGCGCATGTGCGGGCGACCCATTTCGTGGCACATCACCAGCCAGTGCGGCTGAGCGCCGTGGATAAGACCGGTGGTGACCCCGGCATAAGACGGGTGAAACAGCGAGCCCTGACCTTCGACGATATCCCAATGATCGTCGTCATTGGCGGGTGACAGCGCTTCGGCGGCGCCGGCGATAAAATCGGCGATTACCGCGTCAATGGCGATACCGTCGCCGGCAACCAGCACCCCGGTTTGGCCGGTGGCGCGAAAATCCGCTTTCATACCTTGTGCGCGCATGGCGGCTTCCAGCGCCAGCGAGGTGTACATTTTGCCGACCGAACAGTCGGTGCCGACGGTCAGTACGCGTTTGCCGCTACGTTTCTTGCCGCTGCCGACGCTCAGTTCCGGGCGCATGTGGCGGATATCGAACAGCTCTACCTGATGCCGTTCCGCCAGTGCCTGCAAACCGGGAACGTCTGTCAGGCGCTGATGCAGACCGTTGGCGACGTTCATGCCGGCTTCGATGGCGGCGCGCACGGTGTCCAGCCAGTGCGGCGGCAGGAAACCGCCGGCGTTGGCGGTGCCCAGCACCAGCGTTTTGGCGCCGCGCGCCACGGCGGCCGGGATATCCAGATCATCGAGCCCCAGCGACACCGTGCTGCCCGCCAGGCGTAGCTGACCTACGCACTGTTCGGGGCGCCAGGTGTGAATGCCGCGTGCCGTTTTCACCGCCAGTGGGTCGGTCACGTCGCCAAGAAAAAGCAGGTAAGGTTGTGGAATCAGCATGATGTCTTATCCGTGGTTGCGTAGTGATGGCATAAAAGAAAAAGAAGATGTTTAAGACTATTCCACGATGCTTTTTTTCTGACGAATGCTTGTTTATAGGTGGGGTATAACCTTGTGTTATAGGGTGTAAATAAATAACTAATTGTTATTTAAGTATTTTGTTTTTTAAATGCCTGCGGGTATGCCTGTGGGTTATGCCGGGGCAGGCAGATCAAAATCTTCTGCATTGACGGCAAGCACGCGCAGCGATCGCGTTTAACCGTTGATGAAACCCACCAGCAAGCTTAATGCGGTCACTATCACCGTTAACATCAGCAGCCGCATCATCCACATCGATTGCGGGGTACAGGGATAGCCGCTGTGCCGCAGCGCGCGCAACCGCAGGCGCGACCAGAGGTAGGTGATCAAGGTCATCATGAGCAGCAACAGCCCGGTTGCCAGCATCAGCGGCTGGCTTTTCATCGAGCCGGCTTTCAGCAGCAATACGCTGTTGATCAATAACACGAAGGCGGTACGCGACCAGGCAAGCCGCGTGCGTTCCGGTTGCAGGCCCGGATCGCGCGGCGGGGGAGCGGCAGGGGCGGTCATGGCGGCCTACAACAACAGGATAACCAGCGCCAGCGCAACGGAAATAGCGCTCACGCTGCTGGCGATGACAATCAACAGACGGGTATAAGGCAGCGCTTGCCCGGTGCGCATCGCCCGTTCGTTGTCGGCCCAGCGCCGGTAAGCCATCCAGGCCAACAGCGCCGCCGCCAGCGCCAGAAACGCAGCAATACCGGAGCGAACGACAGGGGGCGCCAGCGTGGGCGCGAACTGGTCAATGGCGATGGCTCCCGCCAGAAAAGCCAGCGCGGTGCGAATCCAGGCCAGGAAAGTGCGCTCGTTGGCCAGCGAAAAGCGATAATCCGGCGTTGAGCCCTGCTGCTGCCAGGGAATTTTCTTGCCGGACGACCTCGGTGAAGCGGTTGGCTCATTCATGAACATCAACAACCTGCACAGAAATAATCACCGTATTCTACATGGCTGAGAGGGGACCCTCCAGCCGACAGCGTAAATGACGCCGTGAAAGTTGATGAAATTTTAATCGCACCTGGCGGTAGGCAGCGCAGGGGGAAGACCGTATAATGCGCGCCAGTTTAATGAACCTGCCCGGAGACGAGCCCATGCGCCCAACAGGCCGAAGTGCCCAGCAAATTCGCCCTCTTACATTCACCCGCCACTACACCAAACACGCCGAAGGATCGGTGCTGGTGGAGTTCGGCGATACCAAAGTGCTGTGCAACGCCACGGTGGAAGAAGGGGTTCCGCGTTTCCTGAAAGGTCAGGGACAAGGTTGGATCACGGCGGAATACGGTATGCTGCCGCGTTCTACCCACAGCCGTAATGCCCGTGAAGCCGCGAAAGGTAAACAAGGCGGCCGTACGCTGGAAATCCAGCGCTTGATCGCCCGTTCGCTGCGCGCCGCCGTAGATTTGAACAAACTGGGTGAATACACCATTACGCTGGATTGCGATGTGTTGCAGGCTGACGGCGGCACCCGTACCGCCTCCATTACCGGTGCCTGCGTGGCGCTGGCCGATGCGCTCAACGGCTTGGTGGCCGGCGGCAAGCTGAAAGCCAGCCCGCTGAAAGGCATGGTGGCGGCGGTATCGGTCGGGATCGTCAAGGGCGAAGCGGTGTGCGACCTGGAATACGTGGAAGACTCCGCGGCGGAAACCGACATGAACGTGGTGATGACCGAAGACGGCCGTATGATTGAGGTGCAGGGCACCGCCGAGGGCGAGCCGTTCAGCCACGACGAGCTGCTGTCGTTGCTGGCGCTGGCGCGTCAGGGCATTGAAGACATTGTTCGAGCGCAGAAGGCCGCACTGGCCGATTAAATTTTTTAAAGCGACCCCGGTGGTCGCTTTTTTATGCCATCGTTTTTTATGCAATATTCCACCACCGTGACAGGAGAGGGAGTCATGAAAGCCTATCAGCGTCAGTTTATCGAATTCGCACTGAGCAAGCAGGTTCTGAAGTTCGGCGAATTTACCCTGAAATCCGGGCGCATCAGCCCCTATTTCTTTAATGCCGGGCTGTTTAATACCGGGCGCGATCTGGCGTTGTTGGGGCGTTTCTATGCCGAGGCGTTGGTGGATGCCAACGTGGCGTTCGACGTCCTGTTCGGGCCTGCCTACAAAGGCATTCCGATTGCGACCACGACGGCGGTGGCGCTGGCGGAACACCATGACCGTGATGTGCCTTACTGTTTCAACCGTAAAGAAGCCAAGGATCATGGCGAAGGCGGCAATCTGGTCGGTAGCCCGCTGAAAGGCCGTATTATGCTGGTGGACGATGTGATTACCGCCGGCACCGCTATCCGCGAATCTATGGAGATCATCGCTGCGCAGGGCGCCTCGCTTGCGGGGGTGTTGATTGCGTTGGACCGTCAGGAGCGCGGACGCGGCGAGTTATCCGCGATCCAGGAAGTCGAACGCGATTACCAGTGCAACGTCACGTCGATCATTACGCTGGGGGATCTGATTAGCTGGCTGACGGAAAAACCGGAAATGGCCGCACATCTGGAAGCAGTAAACGCCTATCGTGCGCAGTACGGCGTATAAATAGCGGGCCTAAAATAAGCGGCGTGGCGATGCGCCACGCAGTGCGTTTACTGAAGCTGGGCCGCCAGCAGCGGCCAACGCGTCTCGAAATCCTGCGTCGGCAGGGAGCGGAACTCGGAGCGGGTAAAGCGCGAGAGCAGACCTTCGCAGAATGCCAGCAACTGGCTGGCCAGCAGCGTTTCATCATGGCGGAACCCTTCGCCGCTGCGCAGCTTATGTTCGCGCAGTACCTGGCGCAACTGAGATTCAATGCGGTCAAACAACTGGTTGATGCGCCCTTGCAGTCGGTCTTGTTCGAACATCAGCGCATGACCGGTGAGAATACGCGTCAAACCGGGGTTTTTCTCCGCAAAGCCGAGAATCAGCAATAAAATCAGCCGTAGCCGATTAAAGGTGTCTTTTTCATCCTGCAGGATCAGGTTGATGCGGGTGGTCAGGCTGTCTTCAATAAATTCGATCAGGCTGTCAAACATCCGCGTTTTGCTGGGAAAATGCCGGTAAAGCGCGGCTTCTGAAACACCGACGGTGGCGGCCAGTTTGGCGGTGGTGATACGTTGACTGCCGTCGCTGGATTCCAGCATTTGCGCCAGTGCCTGCAGAATTTCCTCGCGGCGGTTCCTTTTCGTATTTTCTTTCTCTGCCATGTCGGAAAAGACCCTTGATAAAAATGTGACGGACAAACACCCGATAGCGCCACAGTCGCATTCACGCTGTGGCTTTATAGTTTTCCTTGGTGCTGGGATATCGTGTATCAGTGGCGGCCGGAATGGCCGAAACCACCTTCTCCCCGCTCGCTGTCGACGAAATCGTTAACCAGATTGAATTCGGCCTGCACCACCGGCACGAACACCATCTGGGCGATGCGCTCACCGGGTTCAATGGTAAACGGCTGGTTGCCGCGGTTCCAGACGGACACCATCAACTGTCCCTGGTAGTCGGAATCGATCAATCCCACCAGATTACCGAGCACCACGCCGTGTTTGTGACCGAGACCCGAGCGGGGCAGGATCACCGCCGCCAGCGACGGGTCGGCAATGTGGATAGCCAGACCGGTCGGCACCAGTGTGGTTTCTCCCGCGGCCAGCACGATTGCGTTGTCCAGACAGGCGCGTAAATCCAGCCCGGCGGAGCCCGGCGTTGCATAGGTCGGCAGAGGGAACTGCTGCCCGATACGTGCATCAAGAATTTTTACGTCGATTTTTTTCATCATAGCGGCTGACAATCTCGTCAATTAACTGTTGGCCCAACAGGTGTTTACTGCCGTGCGGCAGACGCTTGTCTCCACCCGGCCAGAAAAGGTGTAGTGCATTATTTTCCGCGTTAAATCCCTGATCAGAAAGGGATACATCGTTCGCGCAAATCAGGTCCAGCTGTTTGCGGGCCAGCTTTTGGCGCGCGTATTCTTCCACATTACTGGTTTCGGCGGCAAACCCGACGACATAAGGCCTGTTTTCGATCATGGCTGCCACATCGGCGATGATATCCGGATTTTTGACCAGAGCGACACTGATTTCATCACCCTGTTTTTTGATTTTTTCGTCGGCGATAACGTGCGCCCGGTAGTCCGCCACGGCGGCGCAGCCGATCACGATATGCTGCCGTGCAGCGCACGACATGACCGCCTGATGCATATCCAGCGCGCTGATGACGTCGATACGGTTGACATGATCCGGCGTCGGCAAATGTACCGGACCGGCTATCAACGTCACACGCGCGCCGCGCGCGGCGGCGGCGGCGGCAATGGCAAACCCCATTTTCCCCGAACTGTGATTGCTGATAAACCGCACCGGGTCCAGTGCTTCGCGCGTCGGCCCTGCCGTGATCATAATATTCAGGTGTTGCAGATCATTGACATGGGAAAAGTGCGCGTCGGCGTGCGCGACAATCGCCAGCGGATCAATCATCCGGCCGGGGCCGATATCGCCGCAAGCCTGGCTACCGCTGTCCGGGCCCCAGATCAATGCGCCGCGAGCCGCGAGCACGCCCAGATTGTGCTGTGTTGCCGCCGCACGGTACATCTGTTGATTCATGGCCGGGGCGATGGCGATAGGGGAAGGCGTCGCCAGACAGACGGTAGTCAGCAAGTCGTTGGCCATGCCGGCCGCCAGCCGGGCGATTAAATCCGCCGAGGCCGGCGCCAGAATCACCAGGTCCGCCCATTTTCCCAGCTCGATATGGCCCATCGCCGCCTCGGCGGCGGGATCGAGCAGATCGTTCGATACCGGATGGCCGGATACCGCCTGCAACGTCAACGGCGTGATAAATGCGCTGGCCGCCGGCGTCATGACCACGCGGACTTCAGCGCCCCTGTCGCGCAGGCGCCGCACCAGTTCCGGGCATTTGTAGGCGGCGATGCCGCCGCTGATGCCCAGTACGATATGTTTTCCCGCAAGCGATGTGCCGGAAAGCCCGTGCAGACTGGAAGAATCTGTCATCGTTATGTCCGTTTGTCAGCCCAAAAGAGTCGGCATTTTATCATAAGTAGGGGAAGTCGGCCCTGATGGTACGTTTTTCATCACCATCCGGTCGGCGCCATACTGATGATGGTGAGTGTAGCGTGCAGGCGGTGTTACCGGCAGTGTAGGAAGGCCGGCAGGGAGTTTTCTTTCCTGTTGCAGTGATCATTGCGAGCGGTTTCGCACGTTGTGAATGCGTCTGTCGATGCCGCATCTCTGCTATGTGATGATAGCGCTTACTCCGGCTGTGTAGAGCACTGCGAGCGGCTATTTACAGGGAATGGCTATCATATGGAACGGCTATCATATGGAATGGAATAACGGTTGCGCACCGCGTGAAAAATTGATGTCCCTTGGCGTAGAGGCGCTCAGCGATGCCGAACTGTTGGCGATCTTTCTGCGCACAGGAGTGGAAGGCATTCATGTGATGGAACTGGCGCAAAATCTGTTGCAGCAGTTCGGCTCGTTATACCAATTGATGACGGCCGACTGGGCGGCGTTTAATGGCGTCCGGGGGGTTGGTATCTCCAAATATACCCAGTTGCAGGCGGTGGCGGAACTTGCCCGGCGGTTGTTTTCTTCCCATCTGGCGCGGGAAGATGCCATGTTGAATTCCGAGGTGACGCAGCAGTATCTGCAATTGTTGCTGGCGCATCATGAGAGAGAAGTTTTTCTGGTGATGTTTCTGGATAACCAGCATCGGGTGATTCGTCATCAGGAGATGTTTGCCGGTACGATCAGTAGCGTGGAGGTGCATCCGCGCGAAATTGTACGAGAAGCGCTCAGAGCTAACGCCGCTGCGCTGATTTTGGCGCATAACCATCCATCCGGACGGGCCGAGCCCAGCAAGGCTGACCGTTCCATCACCGGAAAAATCGTGCAAGCCTGTCAGTTGCTGGATATTCGGGTGCTCGACCACCTGGTCATTGGGCGTGGCGAGTACGTTTCTTTTGCCGAGCGAGGGTGGATTTAAGAGATATTTCCGCGATCCTGGGGGATCTTTAGTTGTTCGGGACTTGAGCGCATACGCTTCAGAGCGTATACTACGCCACCTTTGAGAATCTTGGGTGTGGCGTTAAGAGCCTATCTCAGCAGGTTTATCCTGATGACAGAGTCTTTTCAGTGAAGTTGCTGAGATGGGCTCTAGAGCCTGACGAGGCGGCCAACACCTTCTACGAAGCTCGAGCTGATTTGATTTTTGGAGAATAGACATGTCCCGAGTCTGCCAAGTTACTGGCAAGCGTCCGGTGACCGGTAATAACCGTTCCCACGCAATGAATGCGACTAAACGCCGTTTTCTGCCAAACCTGCATTCCCATCGTTTTTGGGTTGAAGGTGAGAAGCGTTTTGTAACGCTGCGCGTATCTGCTAAAGGTATGCGTGTTATCGATAAAAAGGGTATCGAAGCGGTTCTGGCCGATCTGCGTGCCCGTGGTGAAAAGTATTAAGGAACTGAATCATGGCTAAAGGTGTTCGCGAGAAGATCAAGCTGGTTTCTTCTGCTGGTACTGGTCACTACTATACCACTACGAAGAACAAGCGTACTAAGCCGGAAAAACTGGAACTGAAAAAGTTCGATCCAGTTGTCCGTCAGCACGTTCTCTACAAAGAAGCTAAAATCAAGTAATTTTAGTGGATCTGAAAAACCCGGCTTCGGCCGGGTTTTTTTATCGCTTCAATAAAACTCAAGTTACCCATGACTTCAGCAAGATAGTGCTCAGGAGGATGTATGCCCGAATTACCGGAAGTGGAAACCAGTCGCCGCGGTATTTCGCCCTGGCTGGTCGGTCATACCATTTCGTATGCTGAGGTACGCAATGCGCGTCTGCGCTGGCCTGTCTCCCCTGAAATTCTGTCGCTGAGCGATGCGCCGGTGCTGAGTGTGCAGCGGCGCGCCAAATACCTGCTGATTGAGCTGCCGACCGGCTGGATAATCGTCCATCTGGGGATGTCCGGTAGTCTGCGGGTGTTGCCGGAATACTGTGAACCGGAGAAACATGACCATGTCGATTTGATCATGGATAGCGGTAAAGTGCTGCGCTATACCGATCCGCGTCGTTTCGGTGCCTGGTTATGGTGTGATGACCCGGCGACCAGTTCAGTGTTGGCGCATCTGGGGCCGGAGCCGCTGAGCGACGATTTTTCCGGTGATTATCTGTTTAAGCAATCTCGCGGCCGTAAGACGCCGGTCAAGTTGTGGATTATGGATAACAAGCTGGTGGTGGGCGTCGGTAATATTTATGCCAGCGAGTCATTGTTTAATGCCGGTATTCTGCCGGAACGATTGGCCGGCTCACTGTCGCAAGCGGAAGCGGACCAGTTGGCGCATTCCATCAAACAGGTATTACAGCGTTCCATTGAGCAGGGCGGCACCACGTTGCGGGATTTCCTACAGTCTGATGGAAAACCGGGTTATTTCGCGCAGGAGTTGCAGGTCTATGGCCGCGGCGGCCAGCCTTGTCACCACTGCGGCACGCTGATCGACAGCATCAAGCAGGGGCAGCGCAGTACCTTCTTCTGCAAGCGCTGCCAGCGTTAGCGACCTTCATCCCAAGGTTTCAACGCTGGAACAATGCGAGCGCAGTTTCAGGTCAGTTTTTTCTGCAGAGCGGCGGAAATGGGCGGCGGCAAGAAGTGCGACACATCGCCGCCGTGGCGAGCGACTTCTTTCACCAGCGATGAGGAAATGAAGGACCACTGTTCGGATGGCATCAGGAAGACGCTTTCCAGCGTCGGCATCAGATGGTGATTCATTTTAGCCAGTTGCAGCTCGTATTCGAAATCAGAGACGGCGCGTAGTCCGCGCACCAGAATCGTTGCCTGCTGCTGCCGGGCGAATGTCGCCATCAGCTCGGTAAAACCCACCACTTCGACGTTCGGCAGATGCCGTGTGGCTTCTTTCGCCAGTGCGACCCGCTCTTCCAGCGTAAACAGCGTGTTTTTGCCAGGGCTGGCGGCAATAGCCAGAATCAGATGGTCAAACATGCGTGTCGCCCGCGTCAGCAGATCCAGATGGCCGTTGGTCAGCGGGTCAAAGGTGCCGGGGTAGATAGCTCTAGTCTTCATGGTGCTGGTGTTCCTGGCGAGTGTCCCGCCGGTTATTCAGGGCCCATAGTCCAGTATATTTGTTAAACGTGTACTGCGCATTCACGATAGCCAGCAATAATCCCTGTTTACCGTCGAGAAAGCCGGCACGCAATAGCCAGGTTTTGACGAATGCGCCCAGAGTGTGCAGCACGATAGCGCTGAAACCGCAGCGTTTGCCCTGCAAAAAACGCTCTTTGGCCCAGCTTTCTGCGTAAGCGAGCTGTTTTTTCTGGAAGCTGAACAAGTCCCGACAAGTAAGATGTTTCAGGTCCCCATTCAGTGACACCACTTTGGCCGCGCCATAATCGAGCGATTCGTGTACGGCGTTATCGTTGTAACGGTAGCGGCCGGGATAAAGGCGAATCACCTGGTCGGGATACCAGCCGCTGTGGCGCATGAACCGCCCCAGAAACAGATTGCGGCGAGCGCAGCGGTAGACGACATCGCTCTGTGGGGATTCGAGCGCCGCTTCAATCGATTGTCGCAGCGTCGGTGTGACACGTTCGTCGGTGTCGATCATAAAGATGTAATCGCCGCTGGCGTACTGTTGCGCCAGTTGACGCTGTTTGCCAAAACCGGGCCAGTCGGTGTTCTGGTAGACTTGCGCGCCGTAGCGACGGGCGATATCGAGCGTGCCGTCGCTGCTGCCGGAGTCCAGCACGATGATTTCATCGGCCCAACTGACCGACGCCAGACAGTCGGGCAGCAGCTCGGCCGCGTTATGACTGATGAGAACGACGGACAAGCGTTTTCGGCTCATTACTGGCTCCGTGGCGGCAGATAGGGCTCCAGCAAGGTCAGCAGGCTTTGCAGCGCACCCTGGTTTTTATGCAGTACGTCCACGGCGTGATGGCCGTGATAACGGCGATAATCATCGTCCGACAAGAGTGTGGTGATCTGTCCCACCAGTGAGGCGGTATCCCGCACGGTGATCAACCCGTCGGATTCCTGTAATCGGGCGCAGATATCCTTGAAGTTGAAGGTATGCGGCCCCATCAGCACCGGTATGGCGTGCGCGGCCGGCTCCAGCGGATTATGCCCGCCCCGTTCAATCAGGCTGCCGCCGACAAACGCCAGATCGGCGATGCCGTACAGCAGCATCAGTTCACCCATGGTATCGCCAATCACCACATGCGATGAGGCGGGAGGAACCGTACCTGCGCTGCGCAGTGTGTATTCCAGTCCGGCTTTGCGCACGATGGCTTTGGCGTCGTCAAAGCGGTCAGGGTGGCGCGGCACCAGAATCAGCAGCAGGGTCGGAAAGGTTTTCAGTAATTCGGTATGGGCGTCGACGATGATCTTTTCTTCGCCGTCGTGGGTACTGGCGGCGATCCACACCGGTCGCTGCGGTGCCCACTGACGACGTAGCGTAACGGCGCGGGCAGCCAGCTCCGGCGTGACGGAGATATCGAATTTCAGGCTGCCGGTCACATTCAACTGCGAACGTTTCAGCCCCAGATTGATAAAGCGCTCGCCGTCTTCCTCATTTTGTACCGCGATGAGGGTGATGCGGCGCAGCAACGTGCGCATAAAGCGGCCGAGTTTGCGGTAGCCGTTAGCCGAGCGCTCGGACAAACGCGCATTGGCGATGATGAGCGGGATGTTGCGTTGATGCAAAGCGGTGATCAGGTTCGGCCATAACTCGGTTTCCATGATGATCACCAAACGCGGTTGCACATGATCGAGAAAGCGCGTCATGGCGCCGGGCAGATCGTAGGGCAGATAGACGTGGTAAACGTCTTTGCCGAATGCGGATAACGCTCGCTCGGAACCCGTCGGCGTCATAGTGGTGACGGTAATGGGTAAAGACGGATAACGATGACGCAATGCACGAACCAGCGGCACTGCGGCCAGCGTCTCTCCAACGGAGACGGAATGCAGCAGTATGCCTTCGGGTTTTACCTGATTCCGGTAGAAGCCGTAGCGCTCTCCCCAGCGTTTGCGGTAAGCGGGGATTTTTCGACCCCGGAGCCATAGACGCAGCCAGATAAGCGGCTGGATCATGTAAAACAGAAAGGTATACAGCGTTTGTAACATAATCATCGGTATTAGAGTCGGCGATAGCGAATTCTATATATTTATAGCCGCTAAATCTATCATTTTAACCGGGTATGGCCGGTACGCTTATTTCTGCCGGAGAAACAGGGAATTAGCGCTGAAATTTGTATCGCTACGAGTTGGATTAATGCTTGATGGTAAAAAGGATTATTTACCAGTCGAGACGCTGTGTAGAGAGTAAATAGGGTGAAAATTAAAATATTAAAACAATAAAAATAAATATTTTTTTCGGTTTTAATATTCAGGGGTAAATATATTTTTTAGTCTCTAGTGTGAAATATAAAATAATAACTATCGGTATGATAATTTATTTCAGAATATGTTTTTCCTCGCGGATGGCGGGATACACAGTTCGTGAAAAATGGCAGAAAGTTGAACAGCCTGGCGACATTCCGTTTTACGATCCCCACCTTAAATCAATCTTCTCTTTAACGTATGAAGAACGCATTTTGTACAGGATTCTTCGTCATCCTTCATGTATTATAGGCGGTTTATGATTTAAGGCTTATCTGATATAGGTATAAAAGATGTTAGACACATCTTTAAATATATTACATACCGAGTCCTCTTGTGGTTGGGGCGGGCAGGAAATTCGTATTCTTACGGAATCTCAGGGAATGATGAAGCGTGGCCACAAGGTCACTATTCTGTGTTGTCCTCACTCGACTATTTATCGTGAAGCACAGGCGCGCGGCATTGCCGTTGTGGGGCTGCCGATTGAGAAAAAACGGTTGTCGTCGCTGATGGCGCTGATGGGGTGGTTGCGTCAGCACGGTTGCGCGTTCGATGTCGTCAATACGCACAGTTCCACCGATGCCTGGCTGGTGGCGGTCGCCGGCGTGATGTTGGGAAAACGCGTACCGCCGATGGTGCGTACTCGCCATGTTTCCACCGATATTAACCGATCGTTGACCACTCGCTGGCTATATATGACGGCTACCCGTCACATCGCCACCACCGGTGAACGGCTGCGTCAGCAACTGCACCGGGATAACCGTTACCCGTTGTCGCACATGACCTCGGTGCCGACCGGTATCGACTTGAGTTTTTATCGTCAGTCTGCGCGGCAGACGGCCCGACAAACCATCGGTATTCCGAGCCGACCGACGCTGGGGATTCTGGCGACCATGCGTTCCTGGAAAGGGCATACCTACCTGCTGGAAGCCTGGCAGACATTGACGAAGGATTTTCCCGACTGGCAGTTGCTGATGGTCGGCGATGGGCCGCAGCGTCAGGCACTGGAACAACAGGTCGCGGCGATGGGGCTGGCGGATGGCGTGATTTTTCTGGGCAACCGTGACGACGTTCCGGACTGCCTGAACAGTATGGATCTGTTTGTTCTGCCGTCCTATGGCAACGAAGGCGTACCGCAAAGCATCATGCAGGCGATGGCTTGCGGCTTGCCGGTGGTATCGACCAACGTTGGCGCGATTGACGAAGCGGTGGTGAACGAGCTGACCGGGTACTTGATCGAGCCGAAAAACACCGCGTTGCTGGAACAAAAACTGCGGCAATTGATGGGTGATGATGTATTGCGCGCCCGGTTTAGCGAGGCGGCGCTGAAGCGGGCCTCCGAACAGTTCGGCGCGGATATCATGCTCGATAAAATGACGACGATTTTCCGCAACAGCCTGCGGTCTACCCGTTCATGAGCAAATTTGCTGCCCGGTTGCAGATTTTCCCCCGCGGCTTGTTGCAGTTGCTGAAAAAGCCCTGGCGCCGTGCGCCGGCGGAGGTCGACCGTATTCTGGTCGCCCACAATCTGTTGTTGGGCGATACCGTAATGTTGACGCCGTTGTTGGCTAAACTGCGTCGCAATTATCCACGTGCAGAGATTGTGCTGCTGTGCAAGCCGGCGTTTGTCGAGGTCTATCGCCTCAATCCGTATGGCGTGGTGCCGATGCCTTATCAGCCGTCGTCGGCGGCGTCGGTCTCGGCTATCGTGAGCAGCGGGCCTTATGATCTGGCGCTGATTCCAGGCGACAATCGCTACAGCTGGCTGGCGCTGGCTGCAGGCAGCCGTTGGATTATTGCGCATCGCCCCGCGTTGCATAACGCCAAAAGCTGGCCGGTCAATGAATATCATGACTATCCCGCTGAACCGATGGCGTGGGGCGATGCCATGGCGACGTTAACGCACGGCGAGTTGCCTGAGCCTTTG
This sequence comes from Dickeya sp. ws52, assembly GCF_007210685.1. Taxonomy (NCBI): domain Bacteria; kingdom Pseudomonadati; phylum Pseudomonadota; class Gammaproteobacteria; order Enterobacterales; family Pectobacteriaceae; genus Dickeya; species Dickeya sp. ws52. Next base: position 20,494 of record NZ_SZVX01000015.1, on the reverse strand, counting down.
CGTTGGTCTGTGCCGGCCTGCGATTTCACGCCGCTGGCATCGCCTTTTGTCGTGCTGCATGTCGGCGCCAGCAACCCGGTGCGTTTCTGGCCGCCGGAGCAGTGGCTGGCGCTGGCAGACTGGTTGACGACGCAGGGCTATACTCCAGTCTGGAGCGGCGGCGGCAACGAGCGCCATATCGTTGATGCTATCGATCCGCAACGGCGCTATCGCAGCTTTGCCGGTGAGTTGTCGTTATCCCAATTGCTGGCGCTGTTGGCGGGGGCGAAAGCGCTCATCTGCGCTGATACCGGCGTGGCGCATTTGGCGAAATGGGTAAATACCCCGACGATGACGCTGTATGGTCCCGGTAACCCCGTTGCGTTTGGTCCCGGCCGTTTCTGGCAAAATAATCCGATTATCAATATCGGTTTTCACCCGATCTCCTGTCGTGATCAGCACACGTTGTTTGGGCGCGAGCTTGCCTGGCTTGAACGGTGCAATCGGACTGAGACCCGCTGTCTGCAGTTTTGTGATGGACAGTCAGCGTGTATGCGGCACATTACCCTTCCTGAAATTCAGTCGGCTTTTATCCATTTGTTGAGAAAGATTTAATGACAACGCAATTATCGTTTAGTACCAGACATACCGATAATCATGGCCTGTATTTTTTTAGTGCGCTGGCTATTTTCGTTAATCCTCTGGCTGAAGCACCCAAGAATATCGCTATGGCGCTGTTGTTGCTGTGTGTGATCGTTCAGGCGGTCATGAATAAAAAAGCGCGTCAGTGGTCAGGATGGGATCTGTTTTTCGCCCTTTACATGCTTTCGTTTTTAGTCGGGTTGCCGTTTTCCGCCTATCACACCGATTTAAGTGCACTGACGGATGTGGCTCGTTATACCTTGTTCGGCTGGGTTGTCTATCGCGCCGGTTTCAGTGAAAAGCAGAAAATCGGCTTGGTGTTTTGGGCTACGTTTGGGACGTTTGTCGGCCTGGTTTATGGCGCGTGGGAGCACTTTTATCTCGGTAGAGAGACGTACTGGACGCTCAACTCGGTGGGGCATGTGAATCACGCCGCCATCTACAATGCGATTATTTGCGGGATGGCGCTCGCGGTTCTCTTCAGCTACTGGTCGCTTTTGAGTGTCGCTAGCCGGTTGATGTGGATTGCCATGCTGGCGTTGTCTCTGGTTTATGTCGCGTTTGGCGAGAGCCGCGCGACCTTCGGCGCGATTCTGGTGGTGATGCTGGTTCTGGGCGTCGGCTTTGCCAGAAAAAGCAAAAAATTCCTGCTGCTGCCGGCATTTTTTATCGCCGGGTTAATTGCGGTCGCTGTTCTCAGTAATGCGCGAGTGGTGGTAAAGCAGGAGCAAAATGCTTCAGATAATAATGTGCTGAGCTACCGCGACACTATTTGGCTTTCAGCTTTTGATGTTGTGAAACAACATCCGCTATTCGGTGTCGGTAAAGAGAATTTCGAGAAAATCGATATCAACAAATGGCAAGACAAGCCGTTATTCACACACGTTTCTCACGCCCATAATATATTTATCAACGTGCTGACGGAAAATGGCATTTGGGGAGCATTCTGGGTGTTTGGCCTGTTTGGCGCGATGGGTGTGACGCTGATACGCTATTTACCTAAGAAACATGCGTTGCCGGTTTCCTGGTTATCGTGGGGGGCGGCGTGTTCCGCACTGGTGGTGACGCTGGTGGTCGGGTTGGTTAATACCACATTCCATCACGAACATGCCAACCTGAGTATGCTCTGTTTTGCGTTGTGGCTCAGCCAATATCGTTACGATCGTCAGCGCTTTATCTAGCTCCGGCAACCGGGTTATGAGCCGCATCCGCCCATAACCCGGTTTTAACAATGCACAGCGGAGCAATCAAATCATCGCGTTAAATCAACTGCTCATAGAGACTGAGCATGTTGTCACTCAAAAAGCGCAGGTCGTAGCGTTCTACTTTTGCCCTGGCTTGCTCGCCAAATCCGGCGAATCCCGTTTCGCAGGCCTGCCTGACCGACTGACGCAACCCCTCGTAATCCAGCGAATCGCAGACAAACCCGTTCACGCCTGACTGGATAAACTCTTTGCCGCCGCACTGCTGCGAGGTAATCACACCCAGCCCGCTGGCCATGGCTTCCAGCACCACGTTGGGGAACGGATCATACAGCGTCGGCAGCAACAGCATGTCCGCTGCGCCATAATAAGGACGGGTGTCCGGCTGCATACCGACGAAATGCACCCGATCGGCGATGCCAAGCCGCCGGGCCAATCGCTGGTAACGACGGCTGTGTTTATCTTTCCCCACCACGATCAGGTGCGGATGTTGGGGAACGCCGCTGATGGCGTGGATAGCGCCTGCTAACCCTTTGCGCTCGAAGCCGGAGCCGACGAACAGCATGACTGGCGTATCATTTGCCAGCCCCAACTGTTGACGCAGGGCGTAACGATGAGCCGTACGCAGGTCGGGGGTAAATGTACTGGTATTGACCCCGTTGTAAATCAGATGAATTTTATCGGCGGGCACGCCAAAGTAGTGGCGAATTTCATCAGCGACCATTTGCGAGTTGCAGATAACGGCTTTCAGCGAGGGATGCCGGTACATCGCCTGTTCCTGTGCCATGACGTAACGATGAAAACCGGACCACCATAACAGCCGCCGTTGCAACGGGTTGAGAACCCGTGAGCGTTGGGTCAGCCACGCCTGATGAACCCCATCGCCGGCGCGATAAATATGGCAGCCCGGGATTCGTTCGTGGCTTTGTACCAGGTCGAAACCACCGAAGTGTCGTTGAGCGGCCTGAGCAAAAGCGCTTTCACGCTGGATACGGCCGGTAATGCGAGGATTACAGATAATAACATTACGGTCGGCCTGCTCAGCGCCTTCCCAGCTACGGGTGATGACGCTGACATCCAGCGAACGGTGATTGCTGAGCGCATCCAGCGCCCTGGACACAAAGCGCTCCGCGCCACCGTCAGGACGGTATTTTTGCCGCACGATCGCCAGTTTCATCCCTGCGCCTCCAGCAGTGCGGAGTCGACGGCCAGTAAGACCTGCTGGACGCTGATTTGCTGCAGGCAGTCGCTGATTTTACTGCCGCCGCAACCGTCTTTACCGCAGGGCCGGCAGGGGTGACGGTCAGAGACGATAACCCGGTTGACGGTCATCCACGGCGACCATTCGGTCTCTCCGCTAGGGCCGAATAACGCCACCACGGGCGTTTGCATCGCAGAGGCGATATGCATCGGCACCGAATCTACCCCCAGCAACAGTTGTGCTTTACCGATCAGGCTCGACAGTTGTTTCAGCGTCAACTGGCCGGCCAGATCCAGCACGGGGTGGGTCAGTTGCGATTTGATGTCGGCAATCATCGCCATCTCGCTTTCCGCCGGTGAGGCGCTCAGTACGATGGTGTAACCGCGTTCGCTCAGGGTATTGATGGCTTGAGCCATGGCGCTGCTTTTCCAACATTTGAACAGCCAGCGTGATGTTGGATGTACCACGATAAAGGGTTGCCCTTGCCATTGCTGGGCCCGCAGTTTCTGGTCTACCGCCTGATCGGCGTCATCACCGGCGACCAGTTGCAACCGGCGTTCTTCCAACTCCGGCTGGATCCCTAACGCCCGCAGGGTATCCAGATGGGATTCTACGGTATGGCGGCGTGGGATACGCGGTACGCGATACTGAAAGGTTTTTTTCCAGAATGACAGTTTATCGCGTGCGCTGTTGCGAAAGGTCACGCCGAGCGGGATACCCGCAAGACGCGCGATCCATAAACCGCGCATACTCTCGGTGAGATGAATGATGGCGTCATAGCGTTGTGCCCGCAGCGTCTTCAGCAATGCCCACTCTTTTGCCAGATGGCCGAACACCCCGAGTTTTTTCCATTTCTTGTCGACGGTATAAAGATGGTCAATCGCGGGGTGCAACGACAGCATTTCCGCCGTATCGGCAAACACCAGTGCGTCGATTTGGGCGTCCGGGTAACGCTGGCGCAGAATGGAAAACAGCGGCGACGTCAACAATACGTCGCCATGATGGCGGAACTTGGTTATCAGAATTCGCCGGAGTTCAACCTTGCGCGGTGAGGTCACAGTAAACCGCCTTATTCAGTCAATAGAGAAGCACAGTGCTGCCACACATCGGCGGCATGGAGGTCGGCCAAATTGCGGCTGCCTGCCGGACGGCAGACCTGCTGATTTTGGCCATAGCCGCCAATCAACCCCGGATCGGTTGGGCCATAGAGCGTAATGTTGGGACGGTCCAGTGCGGCGGCAAGGTGGCTGAGCCCGGTATCCACCGAGACCACGGCGTGAGCGCCGGCCAGCACGCCCGCGACCTGTTCCAGGGTAAGCCTGGGCAGTACATCCACATGAGAAAAACCGGCTGCCAGCCGCTGCGCTCGTTGGTGCTCGTGTTCTGCACCCCAGGGGAGTTTGATGCGCAGGCCACGAGGTTCAGCCAGTGCGATCAACTCGCGCCAGTGCGCCTCCGGCCAGTGTTTTTCATCTCGCGTGGTGGCATGGAGAAAGACCAGATACGGCTGACTGTCGGCAGGTTGTGCCGACGAAAAACGGGCTGCTATCGCATAATCGCCTTGTTCCGCCGGTTTACGGTAGTTCAGGCTGACGGAGAACAGCTCCCGTATACGCTCTACCGCGTGTTGTTGTCTGGCGACCGGGTGGCGATACTGGTAAAACCAACTGGCCAAGGGTTCGCGGGCGCTTTTCCAGTCCAGGCCGTGCTTGTTGCCTAATGCCAGACGTGTCACCAGCACCGCGCTTTTCAGCAGCCCTTGCGCGTCGATAACCGCGTCATAGCGTTTTTCCCGCAGCTGCTTTTTAAACGCCGCCCGCTCTGCACGGGTTTCACGGCTGAACCAGCTTTTGCGCCAGCGACGAATAGCCACCGGTATGACGCGGTCAACCGCCGGATGCCAACTGGGGATCTGGGCAAACCCTTCTTCCACTACCCAATCAAACTGGATGCCGTGAATCACCTGCATGGCGTCGGTCAAGGCGGGCAAGGTGTGCAGCACATCGCCCATCGACGACGTTTTGACAATCAACACCCTCATGCGGGTTCCCCTTTGGCGGGCAAATAGCGTGATAGGGCGTCCAGCACCTGTTGCGGCTGAATATCGATAAGGCTCTGGTGATACCCTTGCTCGGCATCGCCCTTGCGTACCCGGTGATAGCCGGTGATAAGCCGGATGACTTCGGCCTGCTGAGTCAGCGGCGGGGTAAAGTCCGGGCTGCTGGGGCCGTAGAGCGCGACCAACGGGCGATTGAGCGCCGCCGCCACATGCATCAACCCGGAGTCGTTACTGACAACCGCCTGACACGCGGCTATCAACACGACGGCCTGATCCAGCGTGGTTTGCCCGGCCAGGTTGAGACAATGCTCTTTCGCTTCATCGCTCAAGGTCTGTCGTATATCTTCCCCTGCCTGATGGTCGTTTTTCGAGCCGAACAACACCACCTGATAGCCTTGTTCAACCAGCGATTGCGCCAGTGCGCCGTAGTGGTAATGCGGCCAGCGTTTAGCCGGGCCAAACTCGGCGCCGGGGCAGAAACCGATAATCGACCGGGTATCGGTGAGATTAAACGCGGCGGCGATATCGGCGATTTCCGCGTCCTGTACCGTAAGCTGCGGCCACAGTAACGGCTGGGGTAAATCAGCCGAAGTCCGGATACGTTGTTGGTCATACGCCAGCGCCACATAACGCTGCACCATCAACGGGAACGCCGGTTTGTCCAGCACGCGGAGGTCATTCAGCAAACCGTAACGCATTTCACCGCGCCAGCCGGTGCGGTGCGGTATGTTGGCAAAGAAGGGGACCAATGCCGATTTGAAGGAGTTGGGCAGCACATAAGCGCGATCGTATTGCTGCTCACGCAGTGATACGCCCAGTCGCCGCCGTTCGCCGAGCGCCAACATGCCGTGGCCGAGCGGCATGGGCAATGCCTGACGCACTTCGGGCATACGTGCCAGCAACGGACGACACCAGGCCGGCGCCATCACGTCAATGATGGCGTCCGGGTGTTCGGCCTTCAGGGTGCGGTAAAGGCTGTGCGACATCATCATATCGCCCACCCAGGAAGGACCGATAGCCAGAATTTTCATACCGTTCGAGTTTCCTTAGGGTAAAGCAAATCAGGCTTTGCGGTTCAGCCAGGCCAGATAGTCGGCCACCCCTTCAGCTACGGTTTTGAACGGTTTGTCGTAACCGGCGGCGCGCAGATTGGTCAGGTCTGCCTGCGTGTAGGCCTGATAACGACCTTTCAGTTTTTCCGGGAAAGGGATGTATTCCACGCTGTCTTTGTGGTGCCAGGCCAGCACCGCATCGGCCACCGCCTGGAAGGATTCGGCACGGCCGGTGCCGCAGTTGAAGATGCCGGAAACATTATGCTGCCAGAACCACAGATTGACGGCGGCCACATCACCGACATAAATGAAGTCGCGTTTGAAATTTTCGCTGCCGGCGAACAATTTCGGGTTTTCACCCTGATTGATCTGATTGTTCAGGTGGAACGCGACGCTTGCCATGCTGCCTTTGTGGCTTTCGCGCGGCCCGTAGACGTTAAAGTAGCGGAAGCCGCAAATCTGGGAGTCGGCTTGCGGCAGGATCTCGCGTACATACTGGTCAAACAGGAATTTGGAGTAACCATAGACGTTCAGCGGCTGCTCGTAGCGGCGGTCTTCCACAAAGTTATCGGTGCGCCCGCCGTAGGTGGCGGCGGAAGAGGCATACAGGAACGGGATGCCGCGTTCCAGACAGTAGTGCAGTACCTCTTTGGAGTACTGATAGTTGTTATCCATCATGTACTTGCCATCCCACTCGGTGGTGGATGAGCAAGCGCCTTCATGGAAAATAGCATCGATATCGCCCAGGTCGTCACCGGCTACGATACTGGCGATGAAATCTTCCTTATCCATGTAGTCGGCGATGTCCAGATCGACCAGATTGACGAACTTGGTGCCATCCTTCAGGTTGTCGACCACCAGAATATCCCGGTATCCGTCATCATTCAGCGCCTTTACGATGTTGCTGCCGATGAAGCCGGCGCCGCCAGTTACGATAATCATGGGAGTTACCTTGCTAAACGTGCTGGTGGGGCACCGTGCCCCACACCTGATGAGCGCTATAATAGCATTTCGGCGCATCACCGACATCCCGCGCTGCTTTTCCCACCGTTTTCTTGCCAACCGCTTCGCATTTCCGGCGTGACTGTTGTGTATTTTGTGGTTAATCCGCCAGTCCTGCCCGCATTTCTCCACTACCTTTAGCTGCATGAGCGTTACCCCAATAAGACCTGCCGCCACCCGGTGGCAATGCCTGTGACGGACAAAAAGGAGATCCGCACCATGCCTGAGGTGTTCTATCAACAACTGACTGCTCAGCTTGCTTCACTACATGACGACGGGCTGTTTAAAAACGAGCGGCCGATCACCACGGCGCAGCAAGCGCAAATTCGCGTTGAAGGCGACGGTGAACTGCTCAATTTCTGCGCCAACAATTATCTGGGGCTGGCCAATCATCCGGCATTGATTGAGGCGGCCAAAGCCGGGTTGGATAGCCACGGTTTTGGCATGGCGTCGGTGCGCTTTATCTGCGGTACGCAGGATATTCACCAGGCGCTGGAACGTCAGTTGGCGACGTTTCTCGGCACAGAGGACGCCATTCTTTACTCCTCCTGTTTCGATGCCAACGGCGGGCTGTTTGAAACGCTGATGGGAGAAGAGGACGCGATTATATCGGATGCGCTCAATCATGCGTCGATCATCGACGGTATTCGCCTGTCGAAGGCGCGTCGTTATCGTTACGGCAATAATGATATACGTCAGTTGGAAGCCAGGCTGAAGCAAGCCCGGGCGGAGGGTGCGCGCAATCTGATGATCGCCACCGACGGCGTGTTTTCGATGGATGGCGTGATTGCCGATCTGCAAGGTATTTGCGATTTAGCCGAGCGCTACGACGCGCTGGTCATGGTGGACGATTCCCATGCCGTGGGGGTTGTCGGTGAGAATGGTCGCGGTACTCACGAATACTGCCAGGTGATGGGACGCGTCGACATTATTACCGGCACGCTGGGTAAGGCGCTGGGCGGTGCTTCCGGCGGTTATATCGCCGCACGGCGTGACGTCGTGGCGTGGCTGCGCCAGCGTTCGCGGCCGTATCTGTTTTCCAATTCGTTGGCGCCGTCGATTGTCAGCGCATCCCTCAAGGTATTGGACCTGCTGAGCGACGGCCAGGATTTACGTCGGCGCTTGTGGCAGAACGCCGCCCTGTTTCGCCGGCGGATGACCGAAGCGGGCTTTACGCTCGCCGGTGCGGATCACGCCATTATTCCGGTGATGCTGGGTGATGCCCGACTGGCGCAGGCATTTGCGGCTGAGTTACGGCAAGAGGGGATTTATGTCACCGGTTTCTTTTACCCGGTGGTGCCGCATGGGCAGGCACGCATTCGTACCCAGATGTCGGCGGCGCATACGACGGCGCAGATTGAACAGGCCGTGGCGGCGTTTGTGCGTGTGGGCCGCCGCCTGAACGTGGTGAAGTGAGGACCGGATGATGAAAGCATTGGCGAAACTGCGCCCGGAGCCGGGCATCTGGCTGACCGACGTACCAGTACCGGAGCCGGGTCACAATGATGTGATGATCAAGATTCACAAGACTGCGATTTGCGGCACCGATGTGCATATTTACAACTGGGATGCGTGGTCGCAGAAAACCATTCCGGTGCCGATGGTGGTCGGGCATGAGTATGTCGGTGAAATCGTCGCGATTGGGCAGGAAGTGGAAGGGTTCAGGATCGGTGACCGGGTGTCGGGGGAAGGGCATATTACCTGCGGTTATTGCCGTAACTGTCGTGCCGGGCGTCGCCACCTGTGCCGCAATACCTCCGGCGTCGGCGTGAACCGGCCGGGGGCGTTCGCCGAATATCTGGTGATCCCGGCGTATAACGCTTTCCGCCTTCCGGCGGCGATACCGGATGAGATTGCCGCCATCTTCGATCCATTCGGCAATGCGGTGCATACCGCGCTGGCATTTGATCTGGTCGGGGAGGATGTGTTGGTGAGCGGCGCCGGGCCCATCGGCGTGATGGCGGCGGCGGTGTGCCGTCATGTCGGCGCCCGACACGTAGTCATTACCGATGTTAACGATTACCGGCTGGCGCTGGCGAAACGGATGGGGGTAACCCGTGCGGTGAATGTATCGCGGGAATCATTAACCGATGTGATGCGAGAGCTGGGGATGACCGAAGGGTTTGACGTCGGGCTGGAGATGTCCGGTTCGCCGGTCGCCTTCCGCTCGTTGCTATCGGTGATGAACCACGGCGGCCGTATCGCCATGCTGGGGATTCAACCGGAAGCGGTGGCGGTAGACTGGAGCGATATCATTTTCAAAGGGTTGGTGATTAAAGGCATCTATGGCCGTGAAATGTTCGAAACCTGGTACAAAATGGCGGCGTTGATCCAATCAGGTTTGGACCTGTCGCCCATCATCACCCACCGCTATGCGATTGCCGATTTTCAACAAGGCTTTGATGTGATGCGCTCCGGCCAGTCCGGCAAAGTGATATTGAGCTGGGAGTAAAGCGCCGTCCGCCAAGTGAGACAGCGGCGCGTTTTGTTATCCCAGCCAGGTCTGCCAGTGCTGTTTCAGGTAGCTGACGGCGGGGCTGGTCGCCAGATTATGTCCAAGTTGTCGCCACAGATCAGGCTGAGAGATTGCCGGCAGAGGCTGTTTGACGGCGCAGACCTGAATAGGGCGCAGGCGCTTCGGTGCCGGGGCGACCGGTTGCGAGGCCAGGTATGTCGGCACCGGTTGGTAGTGTGGCTCCGGTTCGTTCAGCAACTGGCTGGGGCGAACCAACACGATATCGGCCGGTAGCGTCGGCAACATCTGTTGCAATACCTGAATCGTGGCCGGGTGCGGATGGCCGATGGCGATGGCGTACCCGCTGCGCTGCGCGATGTCCACGGCCCGGCTGAACTGTCGCCGGATATCGGCGACATTCTGGGTGTCATCCAGAAAGACTTTGCGTTTGAGCACCTTGATACCGGTGCCCGCCGCCGCCCGGCTGGCCTGGCTGCTGCCGATGGTCATACTGTCGAGAAAATAGAGCCGGTAGGTGGTCATCGCCTGCATCACCTTTTGCATCCCCGGCAAGCTGGCGGTCATCGCGCTGCCCATGTGGTTGTTTAGCCCTACGGCGTAAGGCACCTTGTTGACGGCATCACGCAGGATGCGCGCAATCTCTTCGCTGCTCATGTCGGGGCGCAGCGTATCGCGCTCCAGCGGTTGTTTGCTCATGGGCGCCATCGGCAGGTGAATCAGCACTTCCCGGCCCTGGGCATGGGCTTTCGTCGCCATGTCGCGGGCGTACGGCGCATTGGGCAACACGGCCACGGAAATGGCGGCAGGCATCGCCAGCACTTGATTTTCGTTATGCGGGCGGTAGCCGAAATCATCGATCACCAACGCCAGTTTGCCTGCCCAGACGGGAAGGGCCAGCAGTGCGCCGGTGAGAGCCAGCGAGCGGGAGAGTAATGGATGCACACCTACCTTCCTAGCCAGGGTAAGGGGTTGACCGCCTGTCCCTGACGCCGAATTTCAAAATAGAGAGCGGGCTGATTCTGCCCGCCGCTGTTGCCGACTAAGGCGATCGGCTGACCGGCTTTCACCTGCGCACCTACCGACACCAGTGCGCTCTGATTATAGCCATACAGGCTCATGTCGCCTTTGCCGTGCTCGAGCACGACGACTTGGCCGTAGCCTTGTAGCCAGTCGGCCATCAGCACCGTACCGTCGGCAATGGCGTGGACTTCGGTGCCTTCGGATGCGCCGATCACCAGCCCTTTCCAGCGCAGTTCGCCCTGCAACGGCTCGCCGAAGCGGTGTAGCGTGCGGCCGCGTACCGGCCACACGTATTGGCCGGCCGGCTGGCCCAGACCGCCGGTACGCGCCATTAACGAGCGCTCCTGCTCGTTGGGTTTATAACTGGAACCGCTGCGTTTGGCCTGCTCTTCTTTTTCGCGCAACCGGGCGGCTTCACGGGCTTCACGCTCGGCTCGCGCTTTGGCTTCTCGTTCCGCCCGCGCAATCTGGTCGCGCAAACGGGTTTCGTTCTGCCGTAGTTCCGTCAACTGTTGCTGGTCTTTTTCCAGCGCGTTCTCCAGTGCACCCAGCGTTTTCTGGCGTTCGTTCTGCGCTTGTTCCAACGCGTTTTGCTGTTGCTGTTGATCGCCGAGCAGGCGTTTTTGCTGCGTCTGTTTTTGTTCCAGTTGCTGCTTTTGGCCGGCAAGCTGCGTACGGGTTTGCTGTAACTCGGTGATGGATTTTTCGCGCGCTTTGTTCAGGTAGTTGAAATAGGCCAGGATGCGTTCGCGGCGCTGGCTCTCTTCACCGCTGAGGATCAGTTGCAAGGCGCCGTGCTGGCCCTGACGGAACGCGGCATCCAGTTGTTTCGCCAGCAGGGTTTCCTGCGTTCTCTGCTGGGTTTGCAATTTGGCGATAGAAGTGTTCAGGCCGCTGATATCCTGATTAAGGCGGCCAAGGGTGGTACGGGTGTCGCGCAACTGGCGGGTGGACAAGGCAATCGACTGTTCCTGCTTTTTCAGTTGCTCAAGCAGAGCGCTGCGACGATGCTGCTGTTCCTGAACGCTTTTTTCCTTCTCTGCGATATCTTGTTGCAGTGATTTCAACTGCTGCTGACTGTCGTCGCTCCAGCCGGGGCATGGCAACAGCAGCACGCCGACACAAAGCACACTGGCGCACCGGATTAGCAGTTTGTCACGACCCGTTGGGAACGGTACAGAGAACGCTTTTTTGTTCATGGCGAAAGATTATTCCACGATGAACAGCGCCTTACCAGTTGTCTGGGCAGGGATTTCTATTTCCATCCATGACAGCGGCCCGCACGCCGACATCCAGGAATCACACGGATAAATGCAAGCCGCCGCGCAGAATCATGATGCGATGTTGGCTTACAGGCTGTAATTGCGGTATCGCACAGGTATACTCAGACACCCTGTATTTGAATTGCTTAACTGATTTCGGAGTCGTTACACCCCATGCAAGAGATTATGCCATTCATCAGCCGACACCCGATTCTGAGCGTGGCCTGGATTGCCCTGCTGGTCGCTGTCATTGTGCTTACGGTGAAGAGTAAACTGTCCAAGGTAAAAGAAGTGGCTCGTGGTGAAGCGATCCAACTGATTAATAAAGAAGATGCGGTGGTGGTAGACACCCGTAATCGTGATGATTACCGCCGTGGTCACATCGCCGGCGCCATCAACGTGTTGCCGAACGATATCAAGAACGGCAGCCTGAGCGAGCTGGAAAAACACAAAGCGCAACCGGTGATTGTGGTGTGCGCTAACGGCATGGCATCTCGTGAATCGGCGGAAAACCTGTTCAAAGCAGGGTTTGAGCGCGTCATGATCCTGAAAGACGGACTGGCCGGCTGGAGTGGTGAAAACCTCCCGCTGGTGCGCGGTAAGTAATGCGACGCCCCTGCGAAGGGGAGTCTGTTTATGTTATGGCGTGTCCTTCCTGGCGAAGGGAAGCGCGCAAGGAAATCTAACGAAAGGGTATTATTCAACATGTCTGAACAAAACAACGTCGAAATGACTTTCCAAATCCAGCGTATCTACACCAAGGATATTTCTTTTGAAGCGCCGAACGCGCCTCAGGTGTTTCAGCAGGAATGGAACCCGGAAGTCAAACTGGACCTGGATACCGCATCCACTCAGTTGGCTGACGATGTGTACGAAGTGGTGCTGCGCGTGACGGTAACATCCACGCTCGGCGAAGAAACCGCATTCCTGTGCGAAGTACAGCAGGCGGGCATCTTCACCGTTGCCGGCATCGAAGGGACGCAACTGGCTCACTGCCTCGGCGCTTACTGCCCGAACGTGCTGTTCCCGTATGCGCGTGAGTGCATCACCAGCCTGGTTTCCCGCGGCACCTTCCCGCAATTGAACCTGGCGCCGGTTAACTTTGACGCCCTGTTCATGAACTACCTGGAACAGCAGGCCGGCCAGGACGGCGCCGCTCAGACGCTGAATGCCTGATGAGCCCGTCTGACGCTGCAATGACGGTGATCGGTGCCGGTTCCTACGGCACTGCACTGGCGATCACGGTGGCCCGAAACGGCCATCGTGTGGTGCTGTGGGGTCATGACCCCGCACATGTTCAGGCGTTACAGGATGCGCGTTGCAATCAGGCATTTCTGCCTGATGTGCCGTTTCCGGATACATTGCAACCGGAAGCGGACCTGTCGCAGGCGCTGGCGGCCAGCCGCAATATTTTGGTGGTGGTGCCGAGCCATGTGTTTGGCGATGTACTGCGCCAGTTAAAGCCTCACTTACGGGCGGATGCGCGTCTGGTGTGGGCGACCAAGGGGCTGGAAGCGGAAACCGGTCGTCTGTTGCAGGATGTCGCCCGCGAAGCGCTGGGCAATACCATCCCGCTGGCGGTACTCTCCGGGCCGACGTTTGCCAAAGAGCTGGCGGCCGGGTTGCCTACGGCGATTGCGTTGGCATCGACCGATCAGCCGTTTTCCGACGATTTGCAACATCTGCTGCACTGCGGCAAAAGTTTTCGCGTCTACAGCAACCCCGATTTTATCGGCGTACAGCTGGGAGGCGCCGTGAAGAATGTGATTGCCATTGGTGCCGGCATGTCTGACGGTATGGGATTCGGCGCCAATGCGCGTACTGCGCTGATCACCCGCGGTCTGGCTGAGATGACGCGGCTGGGCGTGGCGCTGGGTGCCGACCCGACCACCTTCATGGGCATGGCGGGCTTGGGCGATCTGGTGCTGACGTGTACCGATAACCAGTCACGCAACCGCCGTTTCGGCATGATGCTGGGGCAAGGAATGGATGTGGTCAGCGCCCAGAACCAGATCGGTCAGGTGGTGGAAGGGTATCGCAATACCAAGGAAGTGATGGCGCTGGCGCAGCGCTACGGCGTAGAGATGCCGATTACCGAGCAACTCTGGCAAGTGCTGTATTGCGGTAAAGACGCGCGCGAAGCCGCGTTGAGCCTGTTAGGCCGGGCGCGCAAAGACGAAAGCGCCAGCCTGTGACGGCAATTCATTGACCGGGCCTTCCCACGGGAGGCCCGTTATTGTTTTATTCTGATGGTGAGTCGTGCCGTCGTCGGTAAATCAGCAGGCAGTAATAAGTCATTAGCGTTGAAGTGGTGGGTAAGCCGTTTTTCAAAGAGGTGTCGCGATGTCGAATGATGAGCTGGAACTGGTTTGGCAACACATTAAGGAAGAAGCGCGCAGTCTGGCGGAGTGTGAACCGATGTTGGCCAGCTTTTTTCACGCGACGCTGCTAAAGCATGAGAATTTGGGCAGTGCGTTGAGCTATATGCTGGCGAATAAGCTGGCTAATGCCATTATGCCGGCCATTGCTATTCGCGAAGTGGTGGAAGAAGCCTATCGTGCCGACCCGCAGATGATTGCGTCTGCTGCCCGCGATATTCTGGCGGTGCGTCTGCGTGATCCGGCGGTAGATAAATATTCGACGCCGTTGCTCTACCTGAAAGGATTTCATGCGTTGCAGGCTTATCGCATCGGTCACTGGTTGTGGCGGGAGAAACGTCAGGCGCTGGCCATTTATCTGCAGAACCAGATTTCAGTGTCGTTTGGGGTGGATATCCACCCGGCGGCGCGTATTGGTTGCGGCATCATGCTGGACCACGCCACCGGTATCGTGATCGGTGAAACCGCCGTGGTAGAAAACGATGTGTCTATTCTGCAATCGGTCACGCTGGGCGGGACCGGCAAGACCAACGGCGATCGCCACCCCAAAATTCGTGAAGGCGTGATGATAGGCGCGGGCGCCAAGATTCTGGGCAATATCGAGGTGGGGTGCGGCGCCAAGATTGGTGCGGGGTCGGTGGTGTTGCAACCGGTGCCGCCGCATACCACCGCCGCCGGTGTGCCGGCACGCATTGTTGGCCGCCCGGAAACCGATAAGCCCTCGCTGGATATGGACCAGTATTTCAACGGCTCACTGCGCGGTTTTGAAGACGGCGACGGTATTTGATATTTTTCCGGCCTGCCTGCGCGGCAAGCCGGATAACACGGTTCTTTCATCCGCACTCTGCGGTTTTTTGTTTTCCTGCCTGACTCGAAGCCGGCGCTATTATTCCAGGGAGTGCCAGCGTATCCCTTTGCTTGTATTTTGACCTCTCCATTTCGGTAGATCCGGCTGTTTACCCTATGCTTTAGCTAGGAAGTCTCTCAAAAATACCGGTTAGCCCGGCAATTCAGCATTAGCTGTATTTAATCCTGTAAGAATCGTTGTATATCAGTGGTCGGACCATAAAACATCATGGAAATAAGTATCAGGTAACCCGACTTGCCGGTTGTTGGCGATTTTATTTTTGGGAATACGATTTATGCGATTAACACTGACATCACGCAGCCGCCTTTTTGTGTTGTCTTCCCTGTTGTTCATTTCGACGTTTGACGTGTTATCCGCGCAGGCTGCGCCAGCCAATACGGCCCCGAGCTTCTGGCAGCGCGCCGGTGATAATCTGTCGGATACCTGGCATCACTGGCAGTCTCAGGATCTGTATGTGCCGGTCATGACCTGGCATAACCGCTGGACTTACGATAAGGAGAAAACGGACCGCTACAATGAGCGCCCCTGGGGCGCGGGTTATGGCGTATCCCGGCTGGACTGCGACGGTGACTGGCACAGTCTGTACGTGATGGCATTTAAAGACTCCTTCAATAAGTGGGAGCCGATCGGCGGTTATGGGTATGAGAAACGCTGGCGACCGCTGGAAGACCAGGATTTCCAGTTAGGTCTGGGGTTTACCGCCGGCGTAACCCTGCGGGATAACTGGAACTATATCCCGCTCCCGGTGCTGCTGCCGATGGCATCGCTCAGCTATCAGCGTCTGTCTTTTCAAGCCACCTATATTCCCGGCACCTATAACAACGGCAACGTGTTTTTTGCCTGGTTGCGCTGGCAATTCTGATTAACCGAACGGACATGTTTTGCTCTGATGTAAACCATATTGAGGAAAATTCAGCCGCATAACTCGATTACAATGCATCACCTGTTTCGCACTATATCACCTGCTTCGCACTATGGAGTGAGCCACGCCGTGCCGTTATTGATCATCACTACTATTCTCTGGTCGTTTTCCTTCAGCCTGATTGGTGAATACCTGGCGGGCCAGGTTGATAGCTGGTTCTCCGCCATGTTTCGGCTGGTGTTGGCGGCATTGGTGTTCCTGCCTTTCCTGCGCTGGCGCGGCTATTCTCCCAAAGTGTTGGGGTTGTATTTGCTGGTGGGGGTTTTCCAGCTTGGCGTTATGTACCTGTTCCTGTTCCGCAGTTATCTTTACCTGAATGTACCGACGATCCTGCTGTTTTCGGTGATGACGCCGCTGTACGTGACGCTGATTTACGACCTGCTGAGCGGGCACCGCCTGCGTTGGGGCTATGCGCTCAGCGCTCTGCTTGCTGTTTTGGGGGCGGCGGTGATCCACTATCACGGCGTGAGCGAGCATTTCTGGTGGGGGCTGCTGCTGGTGCAGGCGGCGAATATCTGTTTTGCCGTGGGCCAGGTGGGTTATAAACGGCTGATGGAAGTCTATCCGATGCCGCAGCACAGCGCGTTTTCCTGGTTCTACCTGGGTGCGGCGCTGGTGACGCTGCTGGCCTGGGCGCTGTTTGGCAATGTCGCGAAGCTGCCTACTGCGCCGGTGCAATGGGGCGTGCTGGCGTTTCTTGGCATCGTGGTGTCGGGCCTGGGCTATTTCATGTGGAATTACGGCGCCACTCAGGTGGATGCCGGTACGTTGAGTATTATGAACAACTTTCACGTCCCGGCCGGGCTGCTGGTCAATTTCGCTTTCTGGCAGAAAACGCCGAACTGGACCAGCTTTTTCATCGGTTCTGCGATTATTGCTGTGGCTTTATGGGTACACCAGCGTTGGGTCGTGAAGCATCCCGCACAAACGGCAGATGCTCGCAGGCATGTTGGCGCGCGGAACGAATAAACGCTTCGATAACCGGTTGACGCTGTTCGCCATCGCGCACGGCAGCGTACAGCCGGCTCCACAAACCCTCGCCCAGGGTTTTGGTGACCACCAGACCCTGGCGTTCAAAACTCTCTACCACCCAGTGCGGCAGCGCGGCGATGCCCATGCGCGCCGCCACCATTTGAATCAGCAACAGAGTATTGTCTACGCTTTTTAGCGACGGGCTGACCCCGGCCGGCTGTAAAAAGTGGCGCCATACATCCAGCCGCTGGCGCTGAACCGGGTAGATCATCAGCGTTTCCTGCGCCAGATCGTCAGGCGTAATTACGGCCTTGGCGGCTAGCGGATGATCCGGCGACAGTACCAGTCGTACCTCAAAGTCAAACATCGGCGAATAGTGCAGGCCGCTGCGCGGCAGAATGTCGGACGTCATCACCAGATCGAGCTCGCCCTGCTGTAGAGCGGGTTGTGGGTCGAAAGTGACGCCGGATTTGAAATCCATCACCACCTGCGGCCAGCTCTGGTGGAAGTTCTCCAACGCCGGCGTCAGCCACTGAATGCAGCTGTGACATTCGATCGCCAGCCGTAGCGTCGTTTGATGCGGCTCGTTGCACGCCTGCAGCGCTTGCTGAATCTGCGGCAGGATCTGTTCGGCCAGTTGCAGCAGAATTTCCCCCTGCGGCGTAAAGCGAAGCGGCTGGCTCTTACGGACGAACAAGCGGAATCCCAGCCGTTGTTCCAGATCGCTGAATTGATGCGACAGGGCGGATTGCGTCTGATGGAGCTGTGCGGCGGCGGCGGCTAACGATCCCGTGTTGCGCAGCGCCTGCAGCGTCCGTAAGTGTTTAAGTTCGATCATGAGAGTCCTTCACAGTGACAGTGAATAAATTGCGCTTGTACTTACTACACTACCTGCGGATTATGGATGTGTAAACATCTGGACGGCTAAATGGGAATTTAAGCATGGCAATTTTAAATCACACTCTTGGTTTTCCGCGCGTCGGTCTGCGTCGTGAACTGAAAAAAGCACAGGAAAGCTATTGGGCAGGGAACAGCACTCAGGAAGAGCTGCTGACCGTGGGCCGTGAGTTGCGCGCCCGTCACTGGCAACAGCAGAAAGACGCTGGCGTGGAACTGCTGCCGGTGGGCGATTTTGCCTGGTACGACCATGTGCTGACCACCAGCCTGCTGCTGGGGAATGTACCTGCCCGTCACCAGAACGCGGATGGCTCCGTCGATCTGGATACCCTGTTCCGTATCGGCCGTGGCCGCGCACCGACCGGTGAGCCGGCCGCCGCCGCTGAAATGACCAAATGGTTTAACACCAACTATCACTACATGGTGCCGGAATTTACCCAAGGCCAACAGTTCACACTGACCTGGACCCAACTGCTGGATGAAGTCGATGAAGCATTGGCGCTGGGTCACAAGGTGAAACCGGTATTGCTGGGGCCGGTAACCTACCTGTGGCTGGGTAAAGTCAAAGGGGAAGCCTTCAACCGTCTGGATCTGCTGAACGCGGTACTGCCGGTGTACCGGCAGGTGCTGGCTGAGCTGGCTAAACGCGGCATCGAATGGGTGCAGATTGACGAGCCGCTGCTGGCCCTGGAGCTGGACGCCGAATGGCAAGCGGCGTTTAAACCGGCTTACGACGCGCTGCAAGGGCAGGTGAAACTGCTGTTGACCACCTATTTCGACAGTATCGGCCAGAATCTGGACGTTATCAAAGCGCTGCCGGTACAGGGTCTGCATGTCGATTTGGTGCACGGCAAAGACGACGCCGCCACGCTGAATGCACAGTTGCCGGCCGACTGGGTGCTGTCGCTGGGTGTTGTCAACGGTCGTAACGTATGGCGCGCCGATCTGGCGAGCTGGTTCGAGCGTCTGCAACCGTTGCTGGGTAAACGTACGCTGTGGTTGGGTAGCTCCTGTTCTTTGCTGCATAGCCCGATTGATCTCAGCGTCGAAACCCGTCTGGATGAAGAAGTGAAGAGCTGGTTCGCCTTCGCCATTCAGAAGTGTCAGGAACTGGCGTTGCTGACCCGAGCGCTCAATAGCGGCAACGGCGATGAACTGGTGGCATACAGCGCGCCGATCCGCGCCCGTCGGACGTCTACCCGGGTGAACAACCCCGAGGTGGCGACGCGTCTGGCGGCGATCACCGCACAGGATAGTCTGCGTCAGAATCCATACCCGGTACGTGCGCAAGCACAACGTGCACGTTTCAACCTGCCGGACTGGCCGACCACCACCATCGGTTCGTTCCCGCAGACCACCGAAATCCGCGGTCTGCGTCTGGATTTCAAACAAGGGCGTCTGGACGGCCAGAACTACCGTATCGGCATCGGCGAGCACATCAAACAAGCGATTGTGGAACAGGAACGCCTGGAACTGGACGTACTGGTGCACGGTGAAGCCGAACGTAACGACATGGTGGAGTACTTCGGCGAGCATCTGGATGGCTTCGTGTTCACCCAGAACGGCTGGGTGCAGAGTTACGGTTCCCGCTGCGTGAAACCGCCGGTAGTGATTGGCGACATCAGCCGTCCGGAACCGATCACCGTCGAGTGGGCGAAGTATGCCCAGTCGCTGACCAGCAAGCCGGTGAAAGGTATGCTGACCGGTCCGGTCACTATTCTGTGCTGGTCCTTCCCGCGTGAAGACGTCAGCCGCGAAACCATCGCCAGGCAGATTGCGCTGGCGCTGCGCGACGAAGTGGCGGACCTGGAGCAGGCCGGCATCGGTATCATCCAGATTGACGAACCGGCGCTGCGTGAAGGGTTGCCGTTGCATCGCTCCGACTGGGCGGCGTATCTGGAGTGGGCGGTCGATGCGTTCCGCCTGAATGCAGCGGTCGCGAAAGACGACACCCAGATCCACACTCACATGTGCTACTGCGAATTCAACGACATCATGGATTCCATCGCAGCGCTGGATGCGGACGTAATCACCATCGAAACCTCGCGTTCCGACATGGAACTGCTGGAATCGTTCGAAGAGTTCGAGTACCCGAATGAAATCGGCCCAGGCGTGTACGACATTCACTCGCCGAACGTACCGAGCGTCGAATGGATTGAAGCGCTGCTGCGCAAAGCGGCCCAGCGTATTCCGGCGGAACGCCTGTGGGTGAACCCGGACTGCGGCCTGAAAACCCGCGGCTGGCCGGAAACGCGTCAGTCACTGGCGAACATGGTGCAGGCGGCGAAGCGCCTGCGTGGTGAAACCGCCGAGTAAGTTAGCCGAAAAGGGTGATGGGGAATGGCGCAAAGGATGGCAGGACGCGCGTGAATCACAGGATGTGACGCACAGGGCTGGGACATTCCGCATCACCGCCTGATATGACAAGGGAGACGATAATGTCTCCCTGAGGCTGTTGACAAACAGCCGGGTTGTCTTGTGAACAGTGAAGTCTGCCTATTCAGTGAATGGTTTCGTGCGGGATAAACGGTGTGGTTCCTCTGCTATTTCATCGCACGCACG